>CABQAA010000341.1 GCA_902461995.1 uncultured Oscillospiraceae bacterium
CTTGCGTCTCTGCCCGGCGGCGCGCCTCCTCGTCGAGGGCCGCATCCTCGACCAGCAGGATGCAGGCTGTATCCGCCAGCACCGCCACCGCGACGGCATTGACGTTCCCCATCACCGTCATCCAGGCATCCCCGGCTTTGGCCCGTCCCATCACCCAGCTGAGCAAATCGCCGCAGTACCCGCCGGTTACGGCACGGTCCAGGTCGCCTGGTACCAAAACATCGAGATCCAGCGCCTGGATCAGATCGTTTACCGTCATCCTATCTTCATCCTTTATGTTTTCTCAGGCACGTCCTCTTCCTCGGGCGGTACAAAGCCCTCGATGGAGGACAGCTGGGTGGCGATCTGCTGAATCTGACGCCGCATCAGAAAAATGCAGTCGGTCTCTTTGGCGAGGCCCCGCACCACATCCTCGGCGAGCGCGTGGCAGGTGGGTGCGCCGCAGGAGCCGCAGTCCAGCTTTGGTAGCCGGTCGCCGATCCGGTCGATCTCCTGCATCAGACGCATCGCGTCCTCCACATTCTCCGCGAGCTTCATCACCGGAGCGAATTCCAGCGCCTCCGTCCATTCGAGCCGTCCGGCACTGCCCGCGTCCTCCAGACGATTGCAGGAGACGGGCAGATATTTCCTCAGCCGCTGGATCCTGGCTCTGGCCACATAACCGTTCTCGGCCGTGAAGATGCCGCCGACACAGCCGCCCGCACAGGCGTTGAGTTCGATGAAATCGAGTTCCTGAAGCTTCTCATCCTCCAGTTCCTCGAGCACATTGATCACATTGTCGATGCCGTCGGCGGCGAGATGATTTTCATTGAGCAGGCCCGCCGCCTCCCCGCCGATGGAGGACCAGCTGACCCCGATGATCCCCGACCGGGACAAGGGTTCGGTTTTGTCAAGGTGATTCATCTTCCCGAGCAGGGGCGGATAGATATCGCTGATGGCCAGCACCCCATCCACATTTGAACGGCCGATGCCGATGGGCACCCGCACATCGGTGACCTTGGCTGCGCAGGGAGAGAGGAAGAAAATCCCGATGTCCTCCGGCTGATACCCGGTCTCCTTGACGGCGGCCTCTCTCGCCAACATAGCCGCGACCTCCATCGGCGCCTTGAGCGGCAGCACGTGCTCGCACAAATCAGGAAACCGCACCCGGATGAGCCGCACCACCGCCGGGCAGGCCGAACTGATGACCGGCTTTTTGAGCTTGTCGTCGGCCAAAAGCTGCCGGGTGGCGTCCGAGACGATCTCGGCCGCCCGGGACACCTCGAACACCTGGTCAAATCCCAATTCCAGCAGCCCGGTCAGCACCACATCGATGTCGTCGAGGTGATTAAACTGCCCGTACAGGGCAGGCGCGGGGATGGCCACCTTCCAGCGGAAGTTGTCCAGCATGGAAAGAGAGTCGTGCCGCGCCTTTTTGGCGTGATGGGGACAAACCCGCACACATTCTCCGCAGTCGATGCAGCGTTCTGAAATGATCTGCGCTTTTCCGCCCCGCACCCGAATGGCCTGGGTGGGGCAGCGCTTGATGCAGTTGGTGCAGCCCACGCATTTATCTTTATCGAGTGTGACCGAATGAAAAAAACGGTCCATGGGCTCCCTCCTTTCCGCAGGGACTTGCCATTCGTCAGGATGGATTCTTCGGAGTCAACACCGTCAGAAGCATCCGCGTCCCCTTGCCGATTTCGGTCTTGATATCCATATAATCGGTATATTTCTTGATGTTCGGCAGCCCCATTCCGGCACCGAACCCCAAATTGCGCACATTGTCGGGGGCGGTGGACCACCCCTCCTGCATAGCCTGCTCCACGTCGGGAATCCCGGGGCCGTGGTCGGTCAGCACCATCGAAACCCGGTCGGGCAGGATTTCCACATCCGCCTCGCCGCCGCCCGCGTGGATGACCATGTTGATCTCGCCCTCATACATGGCAATAGAAACCCGCCGCACCACATCCGGATGAAAACCGAGCTGTTTGAGCGTGCGTTTGACCGCCCCCGAAGCCTCACCCGCCCGGGTGAAATCGTCCCCAGGGACGTCGTAATGCAGTTTGATATTCATATTCTCAACCGGCCTTTCCGCTTGATCGGCCGGGACATCCCCCCCCGGCCGGCACAATCAAGAGCGGCGGCCGGCCGGCGCAACCCGGGGCCGTTTCCGCTCTGCCGGACTGGTTTCGGCTCAGACCTCATCTCCGCCGAACAGGCCATTTTGATACAGAAGGCCGCATGCCGTGAACATCCTAAGCGGGGTGCTCATCAGCACGATGCCGCGGTCGTTCGCCAGCTCGATCATGTCGGGGGTGGGTTCCTTGCCCCGCACAAACACGATGCAGAGCATGTCCATCATATCCGCGGTGCGCACCACCTGCGGATTGACCAGCCCCGTGAGCAGGACCGACTGATCCTTGACGAAGGCGAGCACGTCGCTCATCATATCGCTGCCACAGGCGTTGTGCACCTCGGTATCCAGCATGGTTCCGGAGATCAGTTTGGCGCCCAGGATGCGCCCGACATCGGCTACAGTCATAGCGTGGTCCGTCCTTTCATATCGGC
>CABQAA010000342.1 GCA_902461995.1 uncultured Oscillospiraceae bacterium
GGGAAAGCCGGGTGAGTGAGGGCAGCCGGATCCGGCTGCCCTCACTCACCCGGCTTTCCCGTTTTCCGCCGTTCAGTTTTTGCAGCACTTTACGCGGATTGGCCGAGCAGGGCACGGTTTTGGCCGTGACAGCAAAGGCGGGAAGCTCTTCGAGCAGTTCGCCGATGCTCGACCGGGTACGTTTGAGCCAATTCAGCAGCCGGACGGCCATCATCAGACCGTCGCGGGTCCAGGGCTGGTTGGACGCCAGGCGGCGTGCATCCCAGTCGGATTCGTCGGACGGACAGCTCAGATACCGCTTGACCTGGCTGCCGTAGCTCGCCGCCAGACGGTCTATCGCAAGGGGCGCGTCATATGGCAGGGCGAGGTCCCCGCCCGATTTGAGTTCCAGCAGGCAGTTCATAGCGAGAACCCGTTCGGGCCAGATATAGCCCGCCACCGGATCGAAAACCGACAGCCGTCTCCCTCCGGCTCCCAAATGAAGGCGGAGTCCGCCGTCCATGGAACAGCCGATGGTGGAGAGAACCGAGGACAGGAGCTTGACCGGCTCCATATCGGATCCCCGCACCTCCGCCCTCACGCCGCTCAGTCCATCCGGCGCCATGCTGATGAGCTCCTGTCGGTAAAGCTGGCGCATTCCCGACATGTCAGTCGGTTCCCGCAGGCTGTCCCATCCCGCCCGGACAAAATCCCCGGAGGACAGGCGGGCCTCCACCGTTCTTTCGAGTGTTCGGGGAGCCGGCAGGCCCCCGGCCGCGGCCAGACGGATGGAACCGCGGGGGCCCCCGCAAATGTACACCCCCGTGCGGATCAGACTAAAATTCACAAAATAATCGAACTGCGGATCGATGCAGGCGCCGAAATCCCACACCATGCCGCCTGCTGAAAGGATTCCCGATATCAGGGCCATCTTCATCACCGAAGCCGCCTTGTCGTGGCTGCATCCGACCGCGATTTTCTCGTTTCGCGCCAGGCTGCCAATCGCCGCCCCTAGCCGTGCGCAGAATTCCGGGGTGAGTTCCACCCCCGTCTCCCCTGTCAGCCCGTTTTCGTCGAACTGAAAAAGCTGCTGATGGCCATTGTGGAGATTCTCCCGCTGGCAGCAATTGGACTCCACCTTTTTGTCCGGCCAGATCCGGACATCCGGACTGACCGAGGCGTACTCTCCCACCACACTGCCGGCACCGAGCACCACACCCTCAAACAGGGACGCCCCCCGTCGGACGGAAGCCCCGTGACAGAGCAGTGCCCCCGTCATCGATGCGCGGTCGCCCGCGTAGGCGCTCGGCAGCAGGACGGATCCCCGGATCTTCGCGTTATGCCCCACATGACAGTCGTCGTCCAGCACAGCGAAGGGCCCGATCTGGGCACCGGATCCGATCCGCACATCCGCGCCGATATAAACCGGCGGCGTGATGCTGACATTTTCAGGCGGTTTTGCACCGGCCAAGAGAATCCCATCCGACGGATGCAGAGATGTCTTCACCCGGTTTTCCAGGATGTCGCGCTGCGCCCCCAGATAGGCCGGGATATCCCGCAGATCGTTCCAATACCCATCGTCCTCGTAGGCGTAAACCGGCAGGCCGTCTTTGATCATCTGAGGGAACAGGCCGTGAAGAAAGTCCGATTGGATATCGTCCGGAAGAGTGCGGAGGAAAGCGGCATCGAAAATATACACACCCATATCCGCCGTGTCGGTTGCCGCTTGGGACCATCCGGGTTTATCCATGACACCCGTCACCCGGCCGTCCTCTCCGGCGTCAACCAGGGTGTGTTCACGCGGATCGCTGACCCGTGTAACCACCAGCGTAACGGCAGCTCCAGCGGCTCTATGGAAAGCCAGGGCACTGGTCAAATCCGCATCGGTGAGGATTTCCCCACTCATGACTAAGACCTCGCCTTCGGCATCCGAAAGGCTCTGTGCGGCCCGGCGCACACTGTCCACCGGCCCTTGATCCAGGTCGGTCTCCTGATACTGCAGGGATACCGCCTGGTGCTGTTCTCCCAGCCCGTCCGCCACCTGTGTGGGCAGATATTTGACGCAGATGCGGGCGTTCTTCACCCCATGCCGCTCCAGAAGATCGAGTGTATACGCCATCAGCGGCCGGCCGCACAGCCGGATCATCGGTTTCGGAACGTCACAGGTCAGAGGCCGCATCGTCTCCTCCTCCCCTCCCGCCAATACAATCGCCGTCAATAATTCATTCGTCACGTGATAACATTCCTTTCCGCAGCATGCGGACAGTATTTTTCCGCATCCGATACGGGTGTGCCGCATCCGCACCTGTCCCGCGATATCCATAGTATGGACCGGAAAAAGATGGTTTATATCTTGTCGGATGGGGATTTTTTGGTATAATAGGCACGGACGCATTCTCACGGCGTTTTCGTATGGGCCGCCAGGTCACGCAATGAGTTTGTATTGCTATGGCGGCCCATGGATATATACTGTAAAAACGGAAAATACTGTTAAGACAAGGTGGAGACATATGAAACAAGTTGAGCTGTATACCGACGGCGCCTGCTCCGGCAACC
>CABQAA010000343.1 GCA_902461995.1 uncultured Oscillospiraceae bacterium
CCCTGCGGGTCATCCGCTCGGTATTCGATTGGCGCCGCCACTGCGAAGGGATGGAAACCAGCCTGGACGACCGGTTTTCCGTGCTGTCGCCCAACAAATATCTGGAAGAAAAAATCGGCACGGCGGTGGTCTCGGAGGAAGAGGTCGCGGACAACGCCTCCCCGGCTCTTGCGGACATCCGCCGCAAAATGCGGGCCGCGGCCCTGCGGATCCGGGAACAGCTCGACCGGATGATCCGCTCCCCCGCCTATCAAAAGCTGCTTCAGGACCCCATTGTGACCATCCGGGACGGCCGCTATGTCGTTCCGGTCAAGGCGGAACACCGCGCCGAGGTCCCGGGGCTGGTCCACGACACCTCCGCTTCAGGTGCGACGGTGTTCGTCGAACCGATGGGTTCGGTGGAGGCGAACAATGAACTCAAAGTGCTCGAAAGCCGCGAGAGCGCTGAAATTGAACGAATCCTCGCCGAACTCTCGGCCGAGGTCGGGAATTTTGCCGACGCCATTTCCGCCGATTACGACATTCTCGTCGAGCTGAATCTGATCTTCGCCAAAGCCCGCCTTGCGTATAAAATGAAGGCGGTCTGCCCCCGGCTGACCGACGACGGGCAGATCCGGCTCCGCCACGCCCGCCATCCTCTCATCGATCCGCAGAAGGTCGTGCCCATCGACGTGGAACTGGGCGTCGATTTCGACACCCTGGTGATCACAGGCCCCAATACCGGCGGCAAGACCGTCACCCTCAAAACCATCGGCCTGCTCACCCTCATGGCCATGTGCGGCCTGATGCCGCCCGTGGACGACGGCAGTTCCCTGTCGATTTTCTCCTCCGTGCTGGCGGATATCGGGGACGAGCAGTCCATCGAGCAATCCCTGTCCACCTTTTCTGCCCACATGACCAACATCATCCGCATTCTGGGCGACGCCGACGGGGGCAGCCTCGTCCTGCTCGATGAGCTGGGCGCGGGCACCGATCCGGTCGAAGGCGCGGCCCTGGCCATCGCCATCCTGGAACGTCTGCGGGAACAGGGCGCCCATATCGCGGCCACCACCCACTACGCGGAGCTAAAGGCCTACGCCATCCAGTCCCCGGGCGTGGAAAACGGCAGCTGCGAATTCGATGTAGCCACGCTTCGTCCCACCTATCGGCTGCTCGTCGGGGTGCCGGGGCGCTCCAACGCCTTTGCCATTTCCGAGCGGCTGGGCATGGACCCGGCCGTAGTCGCCGGCGCAAGAGAACGGATCTCGGGCGACGACCGCCGCCTGGAAGACGTCGTCACCGAGCTGGAAGACCGCCGTCACGCTCTGGAAAACGAGCTGCGGGCCGCCAAAGAGGCGACGCAGGCGGCCGAACAGGCAAGACGGCGGGCTGAAACCGAGCTCGATGAGCTCGACCGCCTGCGGGAACAAGAGCTCGCCCGGGCCCGCGACGAGGCCCGGCGGCTGCTCGAACGGGCCCGGAACGAGGCGGAAGGTCTCATGCAGGAGCTGGATGACCTGCGCAAACAAAAAAATGCCGCCGATTTTTCCAGCCGAGCGCTGGAGGCCAAAAGCCGGCTGCGTTCCCGCCTAAATGCCGCGGAAAACGCGGTGGACCCGGTGACGAAGCGCCGCCGGGGACCGGCCGCCCCCTCCCGTCCCCTGCACGAAGGGGACACGGTCCTGCTGTTGGACATCGGCAAGGAGGCCACCGTCTTAACGCCGCCCGATTCCGCGGGCAACGTCGAGGTGCAGGCCGGTATCATCCGCACCCGGGTTCCGCTGACCGGTCTGCGGCTGTTGGAAAACCGGAAAGCGGCGTCTGCTATTCCGAAGGGCCGGTCTGGCGCTACTGCCGGGGAAAGCCGGGCATCCCGCTCGGTGCGGACCGAACTGGACCTGCGGGGGCAGACCGCCGACGAGGCGCTACTGGAAGTCGATCGCTTTATCGACGATGCGGTCATGGCGGGGCTCGGGCAGATCACCGTCATCCACGGCAAGGGGACGGGCGCCCTGCGGGCCGCTGTTCACGCGCATCTGCGCACCCATCCGTCGGTGAAATCCTACCGGCTCGGCACCTTCGGCGAAGGGGAAAACGGCGTCACCATCGTGGAAATCTAAACAGCAAGAGGCGGCAACACCGTTGCCGCCTCTCTTTCGGTCGGGAGTCCGCTCATTCCAGCGGATGCCCTTCCCTTTCCATGTCGGTTTTGATCAGCGTTTTGATATAATCCGCCATGCTCATACCCTTTTGCCTGGCAAATTCAATGACTGGCTTTTTATGTCCTTTGGACACCCAAACGCGGATTGGTTCCATATGCTCCGCCAGATATTTTTGTGTCGCCTTTTTTTGCGATTCCGATGTGGCCATGGAAACTCTCTCCGTCTCTATAGTGCCAATAGGAAAACCAACCGAACTGGACAATCTTTTCCGGTCAGAGGGCCGCGGCACTATTTTCATAAACGGGTAAGGCCCCGGTGCCCTTTTTCGTATCCCTCTCCGGCGCCGTTTCCCCAACCGGCGCCCCCCTTTTAGGGGACTCCCCGCCCCTGAC
>CABQAA010000344.1 GCA_902461995.1 uncultured Oscillospiraceae bacterium
CCTTTTGGTGCCGCCCGGCAGTTTTTATACGGGAGCAGGCGGGAAGGCGGGATTCTATGGAGTGTGACCGGCAAGAAACGGCGCGGCTGGAACGCCTCGGCGGCGGCCGGTTCGTATATGTCAGCGGCAGCTGCACCTTTGGGGCGGACGCTCTGCTTCTCGCCGCCTTCTCCCGTCCACCCGTCTGGGGAACGGTTCGGGATCGGGAACGCATCTGCGATCTCGGCACCGGCAGCGGCATTCTGCCCCTGCAGTGGCACACGGTTCCCCGCCATTCCGATGCACCTCCCATCGACGCCGTGGAACTGGATGCACAAGCTGCGGCCCTCGCCGCCCGCTCCGTCTCGGAAAACGGCCTCACCGGCCGCATCCGGGTCATCCAGGCCGACTGGTCCCGCCTTGCGCCCTTGCTCGAGGCGGGCCGCTATGACCGGGTGACCTGCAACCCGCCCTATTTTGCCGCCGGAACGGGCCGCAAGAGTCACAGCCCGGAGCGGCTCCTGGCCCGGCATGAATCTCCGGCCGGGCTGCGGGATTTGTGCGAAAGCGCCGCTCGGCTTCTGAAGAACGGCGGCCGCTTCTGCCTGTGCAACCGTCCGGAGCGGCTGGCGGATGTTCTGTCTGTCTTGCGCCAGGCGAGGCTCGAGCCCAAACGCCTCGGCTTCGCCCATCATACCCCCGGCTCCGCGCCGTTCCTGTTTTTATGCGAGGCCCGGAAAAATGGCAGACCCGGGCTGGACGTTCTGCCGCCGCTTTTCTCGGCGGATATCGATTTTGTAAAGGAGGCGGCCGCATGCCCGGCACCCTGACGCTGGTGGGCACCCCCATCGGCAACCTCTCCGATCTCTCCCCCCGGGCTCTCGCCGCTCTCGAGGCCTGCGATTTCATCGCCGCAGAGGATACCCGGGTCACGCTCGGCCTGCTGACCCATTTCGGCATCAAAAAGCCGCTGGTCAGCTATTTCGAGCATAACAAACGGGAACGCGGCGAACAGATCGCCGCCCGCCTTCTGGCGGGTGAGAATGCCGTTCTGGTCACCGATGCGGGGATGCCGGCCATCTCGGATCCGGGGCAGGATTTGGTGGCCATCTGCCACGAACGGCAGATCCCCGTCACCGCCGCACCTGGCCCGACCGCCGCGCTCACGGCTCTGGCGCTTTCGGGGCTTCCGACCGGCCGTTTTACTTTCGAGGGATTCCTGAGCGTCAACCGCCGCGCCCGCCGGGAGCATTTGGCTTCCCTCGCCGGCGAGCAGCGCACCATGATTTTCTATGAAGCCCCCCATAAGCTGCTCACCACTTTGAACGATCTTCTCGCCGCCTTCGGGGACCGAAAAATCGTTCTGGCCCGGGAACTGACCAAGCTGCACGAGGAAATTCTGACGACCACCCTGTCCGCCGCCGTGGAAAAGTATACCGCGAAGCCTCCCCGGGGTGAGTTCGTGCTGATTCTGGAAGGGGCCGCTCCTCCCGTCCCCGACATCCCGGATGAAGAGGCGGCCGTGGCGCTCGCCGTCCGGCTGATGGACGCGGAAGGGCTCTCTGCGTCGGATGCCGCGAAGCGGGCCGCCGCACAGACGGGGCTGAAAAAGGGCGATATCTACCGCCGCCTTACACGGCCGAACGATGACGGGCAGATGGAATGACCATCCCCACTAGGCCATATAGAAAGGAAGACGTCACTTGAATTTTATCACCGCCGCCGGATTTTTCGACGCCGGACAGCCCGGCTATTATCTGCTGATTCTGGTCTTTATGGCCGCACTCGTGGGCCTGTATCTCTGGGGCAACCGCCGCAAGGATGCGGACAGCCGGGCGGCCCGGCTGGGCCGCCTGTACAAAACCCTGGATGAGGACACACTCGCCGGTATTCCGGATGAGGAGCTGGTCGATGCTGTGGTCGCCAATCTGCTCGAAAAGCAGGATCGCCGGCGGCCCGATCCTTATCACACCATCCCGCTGCTTTCCCGCGGCCGCGCCGCGGTTTACAGCGTCTGGCTGATCGGCAAGGAGCTCGACGAGGGCAGCTTTGAGGATCTTTACGCGGGCCCCTCCTCTATTTTTGACGAGCTGGCCGCCGACGGCCTAGAGCTTGTCGGCGCCCCCCGCTGTGCGGCCGCCCTGCGGGAGGCCAAAGAGCTGATCGCCGACATGGAGGGCAACGCCGAGACGCTCGCCCAGCTTCACGCCGATTTTCTCGAAGCGGCCGAGGAGGAAAAGCCCCTCGATCGCTGTGTGGAGTACATCCGGACCAATCCCCGCGAGTTTATCGACGGGGAACCGGATCCGTATGGGGATGCCGGACCTCTGGCTCCTTGACCTCAAAAATGGCGCGGACGATTCGACTCCATCCGAGGTGAATGTTTCGGATGGATTTCCTAGGCGACGAAGGGATGGCATACCGGTATGCCATCCCTTTTCTATAAGACGGCGGCCAGGGACAGAGCATCCCGAGGCCTTTCTCGTCCGCGTGTCCATTTTTTTGGCACACAAAACGGGCGGCACAACCGTGCC
>CABQAA010000345.1 GCA_902461995.1 uncultured Oscillospiraceae bacterium
CCCCCGCCGCTTCCGGAAGCGGCGGATCTTCTCTCCCCGGTGCCGATGTCCCCGATCCTAACCGGTTCGGAGGCCGGGACTGAGCCGCCGGACAGCGGGACCCGGACGCCGTCCGCCCCGAAAAAGGGACACGGCAGAAATCTGTGGCTGGCCTTTCCTTATCCGGTGTTTGTGTGCATCGTGTATCTGCTGCTGGGACTCTTGTGCGATTGGTGGCATCCGGGTTGGACCCTGTTTTTGACGGTGCCGATCTATTATTCCATAGCCGATATCATCGTGCACCGACGCTCCCCGAAACATTTTGTCTATCCGGTGCTTATGGTGGTGCTGTTTCTGACGCTCGGGTTCATGGGCTGGTGGCATGTGAGCTGGCTGGTTTTTCTGACGATCCCGCTGTATTATGCCCTGTTCCCCGATCGAAACGATCCGGCCGACGACTGAGAGGAGTGTGGGATATGCCGGTATCCAAAGCCTGGGAGTGGAGCCGGGAGCCGTCCGCCGTCTGGCTGACTCCCAGTGAAGAAAGCCATGCTCTCTCCCACCGTTGGAAGGAGCGCGGCTTCGAAACTCTGCTCGATCTCGGCTGCGGTCTCGGCCGCCACGCGGTGTTTTTTGCGAAGAAAGGATTTCGCGTTTCGGCATTCGATTTGTCGGAAGAAGGGACCGGTCATCTGCGGGAGTGGGCGGCCGGGGAGGGACTGGACATCGCGGTCCGGACGGCCGATATGCTGCACATGCCCTATCCGGACGGCGCGTTCGACTGCGTGTGGGCCTATCACGTTGTGTCCCATACCGATACCGCAGGGCTGAAAACGGTGCTGTCCGAGATTCGGCGGGTGCTGCGGCCGGGCGGCGAGGTGTTCATGAGCCTGTGCTCAAAGGACACCTGGTCCTTCCGGGAAGCGGGCTATCCGCGGCTGGATCCGTATACGGCGGTGAAAACCGGCGGCGGACCCGAGGACGGCGTCCCGCATGTATACGTGGACCTGGACGATCGGCCCGGCCTGTTTGCGGAATTTTCCCTCCTGCGGGTCCGTCACACGGACGACTGCTGGTTTGACGGGCACAAACAAAACAGCAAACACTATTTTATTTTGGCCGGCGATCCTATATAATAGAAACAATGAAAAAGACTATACGGGATACCGTTTGCATGTCAAACGGTTCTGGAAAGGAGTCATCCGGAATGAATATTTTGGTTCTGAACGGACCCAACCTGAATCTGCTGGGGCTGCGCGAACCCGGGGTTTACGGCCGGGACAGCTATGAAGAGGTCTGCGGCTTTGTTCGGCAAAAGGCGGCGGCGCTGGGCGCGGAGGTGGCCTTTGCCCAGTCGAACAGCGAGGGCGCGCTCATCGATCAGCTCCACGGTGCCATGGGGGTCTACGACGGGATCGTCTTAAACGCGGGGGCGTACACCCACTACAGCTACGCGATCCGGGACGCCATTGCGGCTATCCGGCTGCCGGTGGTGGAGGTGCATCTGTCCAACATCCACGCACGGGACGAGTTCCGCCACACGTCGGTGATCGCATCGGTATGCGCTGGCCAGATCAGCGGGTTCGGCCCAATGAGCTATGTGCTGGGCGTCATGGCCCTGCTGGAACGCCGAAACGGCTGACGGCCGGAAGGAGAGGACCCATCTATGAACAAAACCGAACGCCTGGCGGCGTTTCTGCCGGACGATTCCGATGCCGCGCTGATTCTGACCCCGCATAACCGCCGCTACCTGACGGGATTTCCGTCGAGCGCGGGATGGCTGATCGTCAGTCGGAAGGGAGCCTGGTTCCTGACCGATTTCCGCTATATCGAGGCGGCGAAAAGCCGGGTGAAGGGCGCGGAATGCCGCCGGATTTCCCGGGTATCGGAAACGCTCGCGGCCCTGTTCGCCGAGATCGGAGCAAAACGGGTCTTTGTCGAGAGCGGCCTATCCATCGGGGAGTTTGCCTCTTTGCAAAAGGAGATCCCCGGTGTCGGCTGGCAGGCCGGATCCGAGCTGGACGGCTGGATCGGTTCCCTCCGCCTGTGCAAAACGGTGGAGGAACTGTCTCTCATCCGCCAGGCACAGGCGCTCACGGAATATGGATTCGAACACATCCTGCCCTTTATCCGTGCGGGCCGGACCGAGCGGGAGGTCGCGCTGGAATTGGAGTTTCTCATCCGGAAACAGGGCGCTGAGGGGACGGCGTTCGATTTCATCGTGGTTTCCGGGCCGAATTCCTCCCTGCCGCACGGCGTGCCGGGGAACCGGATGCTGCAGGCGGGTGATTTCGTCACCATGGACTTCGGCGCGATGGTGGATGGCTGGCGCTCGGATATGACCCGGACGGTCGCCATCGGTGCGGTATCTCCCGAGCAGCGGCGGGTGTACGACACCGTGCTGCAGGCGCAGCGGGCCTGCTTATCCGCGCTGCGCCCCGGTCTTTCCTGTGTGGAAGGGGACAGGGCGGCGCGCGACATCATCGATCAGGCGGGATATGCCGGCTGCTTCGGCCACGGGACCGG
>CABQAA010000346.1 GCA_902461995.1 uncultured Oscillospiraceae bacterium
CGACTTTTTCCATCTCCTGGGTGCGCGCGGTGAGCATGATGATGCCCATCGACTCGCTGCGCTGCCGCAGCTCCCGGCAGACGGCAAATCCGTCCATTCCCGGAAGCATGATGTCCAGCAGCGCCATGTCGATGCCGTCCTTATCCTCATCAAATTTTTTGAGAGCCTCTTCCCCGGACCCCGCCTCGACGACCTCGTATCCAGAGCGTTTCAGGTTGATCACCACAAATTCGCGGATCGAAGACTCGTCCTCACAAACCAAAATGCGTTTCATCCCTCCGACTCCTTTCCCAAAAACCCGGCCTATCGGCTGGCCGGAAGCAGCGAAAACATATACCGGATCCGCTCCATATTCAGATCGAACGGACCACCTTTGGCATACTGCACACTGTACTGGACCCCACTGAGCTGGGACAGCACCTCGTACGTAAGCCCATCCTCCGGGAGCGATTCCGCGGAGGCGGCCGACGCCCGGAATGCCAGAAACGTGTCGGCGGGTTCCCCTTCTCCGATGAGTTTGAAGCGCAGCAGACGGGTATCCTTGTCGTAAAGCGCCGTGACCTTGCCGTCCCAGGAATCTTCAAACAGCACGTAATATCCATCCCGCTCGTTCATAATACAGGAAAACTTCTTCTGACTTTGACGGGTGGTGTAGTCCCAGCCCATCCAGGTGGTTTTCCAGAGCGCATCGGCCGGGTCGGCCGTTTCATAGCCCGGCAGCCGGACACTGAGCGGCCATTCTACCATCCCGTCCCCGTCGATATCCATACAAGGTGTGGACGATTCCCTGGCCGTCAGATTGGTCAGTTTGTCTTCAGGACGGTAAAACGGCACCTGAAGCGTTTCGTCCTCCCAGTAAATCAGTTCGGTAATGGTCGTATTGGGATCCTTGTAACAGTCGATAAACACACCGTTCACCGTCTCGGAAAGCGTAACGGCGATCGAAGTCCCAAACCGCTGGATGCCTGCGTCCAGTTCCGCGGTTCCCCGCACAATCAGACGGCCGTCTTCATAAGACAGAAGTTTGACGATGGTCGGCGCATCAATACCCGCCGTGTTGAACAGAAGCAGATCGTCCCGGCCGGTACCCGCAAATTCGTTGACCAGCATATGGGTATAGTACGTTTCATTCACGGTCTGTTCCACCAGTGTATCTTCGAGAAAATACAGGGCGAGCTTTTGGTTGCGGGTATTGTAAAGACTCCAGCCTACCATCATTTCGGGCGTTCCGTCTCCATTTAAATCGCCGAACGACACACGGCCGATGCTTTCGCTGCTGCCCTCCACATCGGATATGGACACCCATTCTCCGTCAATTTTGCGCAGATAATTGACATGGGTCTTGGCCTGATCGACGTTTCGCCGATAAAAGGCCACCGCCATCGTCGCTTCTTTGGCGGATGTTTCGCCGACAGACGACGTCCGTTTATTCTCCAACAGGGAGGCGTTCGAGAGGTTGGCCGTACGGTTGGGCTGTATCTGATCGATCAGAATAAAGGCCGTACGGTAATTGCCTTCCTTTGGATATTTGAGAATGTAATCGGTGACTCCGCCCTTTTCCGTATGCTCTTCGATATAGGTTTCCAGAGCCTGCTGGATGGCCTCCTGCTCGCCCGTGGATTTGGGCGGGCGCAGATAGTTCTCCACATCGAGGCCCAGCGCATTGCATCCCGACAGAAGCAGGACGCACAGCCCCGCCACCGCCGCGGTCCACAGGGATCGTCTGGTTCTCCGCATGCTCTTTTCACCGCCTTTTCCATCGTCCGGGCGCCGGGTTCCGGCCTTGTAAACGTATCTTTAATTGTATGGCATACGCCCCCGAAAGTCAAGGCGGCACCATAAAAAAGGCCGGCGGAAATCCCGCCGGCCTTTTAACTTACCGGAAATACGCGACGCCGCTGGCAAAGAGGCGCTGATCCTTTTCGCCCGGCACGTTTTTGTAGAGGTTTTCTCCCTGCCGTTCGCTGTGGCCCATTTTGCCGAGGACCCGGCCGTCGGGCGAGGTGATGCCCTCGATCGCGCAGACCGAACCGTTGGGATTCCAGAGGATATCCCCGGAAGGCACTCCTTCCGGCGTGACATACTGCGTCACGATCTGGCCGTTTTCCGCCAGACGGCGGACCGTTTCCTCGTCGGCGAAGAAGCGGCCCTCTCCATGAGAAACCGGGACGGCGTGGATATCTCCAGCCTCACAGCCGGCCATCCAAGGGGATTTAACCGACGTCACACGGGTATAAACCATCCGGCTGACATGGCGGCCGAGGGTGTTGAAGGTCAGGGTCGGATCGGATGGCGCCAGCTCCCGGATCTCCCCATAGGGGACCAGCCCCAGCTTGATCAGGGCCTGGAACCCGTTGCAGATGCCCAGCATCAAGCCATCACGGTTTTGAAGCAAGTCGAGGAGGGCCTCGGCCAGCCGGGGAGCGCGGAAGGTCGTGGCGATGAACTTGCCCGAGCCGTCCGGCTCGTCGCCACCCGAGAACCCGCCCGGAAGCATGACGATC
>CABQAA010000347.1 GCA_902461995.1 uncultured Oscillospiraceae bacterium
AAACACCGCTGGTGTTTTTCCGGCGGGGGATCATTCCCCTGCATCAGACCTCAGGACCTGCTTCCTTTTCAGGGGGACGAAAAACACCGCTGGTGTTTTTCCGGCGGGGGATCATTCCCCCGCGTGCATAGCACTGTAGATGCTGGGCTTTTCTTTGTAGATCTCGCTGAGGAAAACCGGACGGCCGAGCTCGGAAGATTTGATCGCCGCCAGGGACACCGCGAACGCCTTCAGCGCGTCATCCCCCGTGACCTGCACCTTGCCGACACCGTTGATCTCGTCAAAGAAGTGGCGGACCACCGTTCTCTCGGCGTTTTCGGTCTCATCCTGATCCTGGCTGTCCAGCTCGTACTCGACGTTGTTGTCATCTTCCAGATAGGCCGTAACCTTTCCGTCGGCAACTTCCACCGTACCGGTCGGGCCGTAGGCAGATACCTGCTGTTTCCAATGTTTATTCTTCGGATAGGCCCAGCTGACGGTTATCACACCAACATCACCGGAATCAAAGTTAACGTTAATGTTAACGGTGTCCACAGCCTTGTTGGCAATGGTCGCCAGGGTGGGGCTGTTTTCCGCCAGGACCATGCACTGCGCGCTGACACTCACCGGCTCTGCCCCGAAAAACCACCTCATCAGGTCGGTAAAATGGCAGGACATGTCGTTGAGGGGGCCGCCGTTTCCGAATTCCGCATCGTGCATCGCGATTTTCGGCCGAACCGGACGGGTATCCTCGCAGCGCATCATGACCGGGCGTCCGATCACATTCTCATCAAATACTTTTTTCAGCTTGCGGAAATTTTTAAAATTATGATACTGGTGTCCAATTGCCAGCACACGTCCGTTGCGCTTGGCGCAGGCCACCATTTCGCTCGCTTTTTCAAAAGACAGATCCATCGGCTTTTCACTGATCACGTGTTTTTGATGGTTGAGGGCGTAAATCGCCATCTCGCTGTGAAAATAAGCCGGGGTGCACACCACGACGACGTCGATATCGTTTTTGGTGATGGCGTCTTTGTAGTCATAGAACGTTTCCTCATAGCCAAACTCTTCTTTGGCCTTCTGCGCGCGTTCCTCCTGCAGATCGCATATGTTCACCAGCACGCAGTCTTTGTCCAACTGCTTGAGGGCCTTGCTGTAGGCCTTGCCGCGGTCGCCCGCGCCGAGTACAGCCACTCGAAATTGACTCATACCGTCTCTCTCCATTTTATGGGAAACCGTCCGGGGGCAGGAGCGTACCCGCCCCCGGGATTCCCATCATTCTTGGCGGCATCCGGCCGCCGGGGTATCTGTCTCTATGCCAAATTGATTACTTGGAAGCCTTTTTCTTGCGAAGGACCAGGCCGCAGGCAACCGCCGCGGCGGGCAGAGCGATCAGGACCGGGATGAAGTTCATACCGGCGCCGGTGCTGGGGCTGCCGTTGCCGCCGCTGCTCGAATCCGGAGTCGTGGGCGCGGTCACTTCGCCTTTGGTGAAGAGTTCCACGATCTGATTCTGGGTCAGGGCCTTGTCGTAGATCCGGACGTCGGCCATCTTGCCCTTGAACATGTCGTATCTGTACTCGCCGTCCTTCTTATTGTAGAAGGAATTGGTGTCGTCGCTGTCGCCCCAGCAGTAGCAGCCGCCGAGGGCAATGCCGTGGTTGGGGTTGGAAATGTCGGTCAGGCCATAGGGCAGATTGTAACTGTAATAATTCTTGTTCGCCACCAGATCAGACTTGGAGGACACAGCGCCGATTTTCTCGATGTAACAGGTCTGCACGCCGGTGCCTTCGGTATACTTTTCATTGTTGGCGTTGGTCTTCTGCTCACCCTTCGTACCGTTGCTGAGCTTGACGGTGACAACCACGCGATACCAATCGGTCGTGGTGGGCTTCACGGCATTTTTCCAGTTCGTTTTGCCGATTTCCCGGTCGTCGTTCTTGAACTGATCGACGCCCCATTTATTTTGCGGATCCGAACCGTGGGTGGAGTCACTGGCGCTACCGTACAGACGGACTTCGGGATAGCCGTTTTCATGCATCAGGACGTTGATGCCGCGCTGACCGATATTGTTCCTGTCGGACAGACCGGTGGTGAACATGTTGTTGGTCAGTTTCCCGTCGCTGTTCGCAGCCACCAGGAAGGTCACCGTAAATTCTTTTTTGCCGTCGAGGACATCTTTCTTATCGGTGGCAAGCGCATAATCCTTGTTGAACTCCAGTGCCTTCAGGCCGTTCGGACCTTCGACAACCTTGGGATCCGCCGCGGACGTGCCATCCTGCTTCAGAACCTTCATATCGCCGCTGCCAGCGGAATCTTTGCCGACATTGCTGGCATCGCTGAAATCGTAGTGCGCAATGAGCTTCGGCGTAGCATCGGCGGCCGAAACAGCCGGCACAAGACCCAGCATAGCGGACAGCGCTACAGCAGTGCATGCGGAAACGAGCTTTTTCATACTGGAACCCCCTTTATTCTTTTGTCTCTCCGGCGGTCCGGGCACAAAAATCCG
>CABQAA010000348.1 GCA_902461995.1 uncultured Oscillospiraceae bacterium
CAGGCGGATGCGGGCATCGTCATCTCGGCATCCCACAACCCCTATGAGCACAACGGCATCAAGGTGTTCAACGCTCGGGGCTATAAGCTTTCCGACGAGAGTGAGGCCCGTGTGGAGGAGCTGATCCTCAGCGGCGCTCCCATGGACATCAAGACCCACGGCGAGATCGGCAAGCGCCTTCACGGGATGCGGCAGATGAAGCGGGATTACATCGACCATCTGATTTCCAGCATCGACTGCGACCTGTCTGGCCTGCGGGTGCTGGTGGACTGCGCCAACGGCGCGGCCTCTGCCACAGCGCCGGATCTGTTTGACGGCCTGCCCCTGCACGCAGATTTCATCCACCGAGAGCCGGACGGCGTGAACATCAACGACGGCTGCGGCTCCACCCACCTGAAATCCCTGTCCGAGGGCGTGGTGGCCGGCGGCTACGACTTGGGCATCGCCTTCGACGGCGACGCCGACCGCTGCCTACTGGTGGACGAAACGGGCCATACCATTGACGGCGACAAGGTGATGGCCGTCTGCGGTGCCGATCTGCGGCGTCATGGAAAGCTATCCGGCAACGCCATCGTGGCCACGGTGATGTCCAATCTCGGCCTGCACGAGTACTGCCGCAAGGAGGGTATCGAGCTGGTATGCACCGCCGTAGGCGACCGCCATGTGCTGGAGAAGATGCTGGAGTGCGGCTACGCCATCGGCGGTGAGCAGTCGGGCCACACGATCTTCCGGGAATACGCCACCACCGGCGACGGTGAACTGACGGCCCTGCAATTCCTGCAGGCCCTGCGGCGCTCCGGAAAGCAGGCCTCCGAACTGGCATCCTGCTGCCCCCAGTATCCACAGGAGCTTATCAATGTGGCCGTATCCCACGTTCCCGGCGTCAAGGATGCGATCATGCAGGATCCCGCCCTCCGGCACGCTATCGCTCAGATGGAGCAGGAGTTGGCCGGAAAGGGACGTGTTCTGATCCGTCCCTCCGGTACGGAGGCCCTGATTCGGGTCATGGTGGAGGCGAAAACCACCGAAGTTGCCCGAAAAGTGGCGAAAGATTTAGCTGATCTCATAAAAATTCTGTCTGAAAAAATACAGTTTTGACAAATCGACGTGGATGACTTGACAAATTCTTTAGTGAAAAGGTATAATAGACTATGACAAAGGATCAGGAATCCGGCGGCGCCCCTCTGGAACAGCTGCCGGACGAGGCGTTGTGCCGCCTTATCAGGGAGCAGGACCGTCCGGCGGAGGAGGTTCTGGCCGCCCGTTACCATCGGGTGGTTCGTTCCTGCGCCCGGCCCTATTTTCTGGCGGGCGGAGACAGCGAGGACCTGATGCAGGAGGGGATGTTCGGTCTCATCAAGGCCATGCGGGAGTATGACCCGGACCGGGATGCCTCCTTCCGAACCTTTGCCGAAACGTGTATCCGCCACCGGCTCTATTCCGTTGTGAAGGCTGCGGCGGCGGGGAAGCACGCCCCATTGAATCAATCGGTTCCCTTGAATCCCTCACTCTTTGAAGCAAACGTTTCCTTTGCACAGCCCGGTCCCGAGGATCTGCTGATCGACAGGGAGAAGGCTGTCAGCCTGCTGGAGAATGTCCGCAAGCAGCTGTCCGAATTCGAGGTCATGATTTTAGGGTTTTATCTGGACGGTCTTACCTGCCGTGAGATCGCTGCGGCCGTCGGCCGGTCCCCCAAGTCGGTGGACAACGCCGTGCAGCGCATCCGGCGCAAGGTGGCTCGGCAACTTTCATCAGGCGATATCAGCAAGCGCTGAACGCAATATATTTTTCTCAAAGAGAGGGTAACATCATGTACGAAGACAAGACTTTGGTTTGCAAGGAGTGCGGTAAGGAGTTCGTTTTCACCGCCGGTGAGCAGGAGTTCTACGCTGAGCGTGGTTTCCAGAACGAGCCTCAGCGCTGCAAGGCCTGCCGTGACGCTCGCAAGAACGCCGCCCGTGGCCCCCGTGAGTACTTCACCGCTACCTGCGCAGCCTGCGGCGGCGAGGCGAAGGTTCCCTTCGAACCCAAGACCGACCGTCCCGTGTATTGCAGCGATTGCTTCGCTAAGATGCGTGAGAACGGCTGATCAGCCAGACTGACATATGATGCGGGAGTTGCCTATGCGGCGGCTCCCGCATTTTATATGCCCAGCCCGATTCGGACGCTGCATTTTCTGTGATTTTCAAAGGCTGTTCATGATTTTCCTGTTGAAAAAGACGGAAACATGGGATATACTAACGATGTAAATATCAAACGGAGGTTTTGACACATGATCGAAATCAAAAAGGACACCATCATCGGTGATATTCTGGATGTTGCCCCTCAGACCGCTCCCATCTTCTTCTCCATCGGTATGCACTGCCTGGGCTGCCCCTCTTCCCGTGGCGAGACTGTGGAGGAGGCCTGCGCCGTTCACGGTGTGGACGTGGACAAGCTGCTGGAGCTGGTGAATCAGGAGGCC
>CABQAA010000349.1 GCA_902461995.1 uncultured Oscillospiraceae bacterium
GCGCAGCAGGGTGGTCTTGCCGCAGCCGTTGGGGCCGAGGAGGAACACCCGTTCCCCCCGCCGCACCTGAAAGGAGACATTCTGAAACAGAGGCCGGTTTTCAAACCCCATTTTCAGGGAATCCGTCACAATGACCTCGTTGCCGCTCGTCAGGGCGGCGGTGAAATCGAAGTGGATGGTGTCGGCTTCGGATTCCGGAATTTCCAGCGCCGCTTTCATCCGTTCGAGCCGTTTTTCACGGCTTTCAGCCGCGCGGATGGATTTTTCCCGGTTCCACTGTTTGAGCAGGGCGATGTTGTCCTCAAGCTTTTTGATCTCCCGGCTCTGGGTTTTGAAGTGCTTTTCGGTGACCTCCCGGTCTTTGTCCCGGGCATCGCGGTGGGCGGAATAGTTACCGTTCGTCTGATACAGGCGGCCCCCGAACAGCTCAAGGGTGCGGGTCGTCACCTTGTCGAGAAAATACCGGTCGTGAGAGATCACCACGACCCCGCCGGGATAGGTGCGCAGAAACTCCTCAAGCCATTCGACCGAGGGGATGTCCAGGTGGTTGGTCGGTTCGTCGAGCAGCAGCAGATTGGCGTCGGAGAGAAGAAGCCTCGCCATGGCGGCCTTGGACCGCTGCCCGCCGCTCAGGGAAGAAACGGGCTGCGCCAGGGCGGCTTCATCGAACCCAAGCCCCAGCAGGGCGGCCCTGGTGCGGCTGAGATAGGTCAGCCCTCCCGCGTCCTCGAACCGTTCCCGCAGCAGATGCTGCCGTTCGATCAGGGCCGCGTCGCCGTTTTCGGGACCCGCCAAACGGTCGGCGATCCGCTGTAGCTCGGCTTCCATATCCATGACGGGAGCGAAGACGAGCAGCACCTCATCGAGCAGGGAGCGGTCCCCGTCTGAACAGGCGTGCTGCTCGAGATAACCGAGCCTGGTGGTTTTGGCGCGCACGATGCCGCCGGCCTCCGGAGCCGTTTCGCCCGTCAGGATACGGAACAGCGTGGTTTTCCCGCAGCCGTTCGCGCCGACCAGGCCGATTTTGTCCCGATCCCCGATATCAAAGGTCACGCCTTCGAACAGGCGCTGCTCCCCGAAATATTTGGCGATGTTCTGTACCGATAAAGAGGTCATGACTGTTGAATTCCTTACATTATGAATTGCCGAAATAATACACGATCAGCAGCAGAAGCACCAGCGCCGCCGCGCCGATCAGGCAGGCGGCGAGCACCTTGAGGGGGCTGACCGGGGCTTTGCCCGCGACCTTTCCGGTCTCACCGTTGACCATAAAATGGTAGATTTTGCTCCGATAGGTGTAAGAGGACATCCAGACCGGCAGCAGAATGTGCTTGAAGCGCACATTGGAAAACCGGTGGTTGAACTGCATATACCGGTAGTGATCGTAACCGAGCTCGTTTTGAACGTGGGAGACCATCTGGTTTTGCATCCCGGGGGCGGCGGCGGTGAAGCCTTCGCCCACCCCCACGTCGTAGCGCTGGGCCGCGAACCCGGCCAGATAGGCGGGGTTGTACCGGGCGAGCACCTTCATACTGAACGCCCCCAGGCTTTTGAGCTGCGGCAGATCGACCCTCCGCGTCGCGCAGACGGCCTGATCGTCGAAATGCAGGGAACCGCTGCCCGAGATGGGATACCAGTCGGTTACGGTTTTCGTGTAGGTCTCGGTTTTGCCGTTGACGGTGCGGGTGCGCACCTCGGTCCGGTCCCGTCCGCCTTGTCCGGTATAGGTGGAGTAGAGATCGGCATCATAGGTCCAGAAGGGGAGATAGACCCCCTGCATGCCGCCTGTTTTATAGGCGGCTTTTTTAAAGGCGCCGGGCGCCCAAAAGCGCTTTTTTGCCCAGGCGCGGAACCGCTCGAAAGCCGTTTTCTCCGCCACCCGGAAGGGCATCATCGTTTCGGGGAAAAAGCCCGCGCCGATTTCGTCGCAGTCCACGACGTAGCCGCTGCCGCAGAAAGGGCACTGCACCGTCATGTCGGCGGAGGAGATGGTCGTCTCAGCTCCGCAGCCCTGGCAGCGGACCGTCCGAGTGCCGATGGCCTCCCAGTCGGGCGCAGTGTAAGAATCGGTGTTCGGATCGTAGAGATATTCCGGGGCCTCCAGCATCTGGGCGGGCACCAGTTCCTTCCGGCCGCAGTGGATGCAGCACATGGACTGAGTTTCGGGTTCAAACGTCATCTGGCTGCCGCAGCCCGGACAGGGGAATCCCTCCGCCGCCACCCGTTTTGCGGTGTTTTCCGTTTCCGCCATGTCCGCCCCCGCCTTTCCATGAAAATGATCGTCCCGGTTCTTTGATCCGCCTGTCGCCGCCGATTACTCCTGCGCTTCGCCGCAGATCACTCCTGCGCTTCGCCGCAGGAGGGGCAGAATTTGCCGCCCGAAAGCGCCGCCCCGCAGCTTTTGCAGACCAAGGATTTCCCACAGGCGGGGCAGAAGCGGCCGTCGGCGGGCAC
>CABQAA010000350.1 GCA_902461995.1 uncultured Oscillospiraceae bacterium
GGTCCCGGCGCCTACGCCAGGACCATTCCGCGGGAGCTGCTCGTCAAAACGATGCGGGATCCGCATATGCGGCGGGATTTTCTCGATTTCTGCCACCTGTACGATTCTCAGCCCACGGTCTGCGGCATGGGAAAGGACAATCTGTTTGCCAGAGGCGAAATCGGATAGGGCCGGCGAAAGGAAGATGGCGATTGCTGAACTGTACCTTGCTGTGTGTCGGACGGCTGAAAGAAGACTACCTGCGTGCCGCCTGCCTGGAATACGGGAAAAGACTGGGCGGTTTTGTGAAGCTTCAGATCGTGGAGGTGGAGGAAGAGCGCCTGCCCGCGTCCCCGACGCCTGCTCAGATCCGCCAGGGGCTGGAGGCCGAAGGACGCCGGCTGCTGGCCAAGACTCCGGCGGGCGCCGCGGGGATTGCGCTGTGCATTGAGGGGATGCTGCTGTCCTCCGAAAAGCTGGCCGAAACCATTGAAAAGTGGGCGGTCGACGGAACGGGTTCCGTCGCTTTGTATATCGGCGGATCCTTCGGCCTGTCGGACGAGGTCAAGCAGGCGGCCCGCCTGCGGCTGTCCATGTCGCCGATGACCTTTCCGCATCAGCTCGCGCGGGTTATGGTTCTCGAACAGCTCTACCGCGCCATGCAGATCCGGACGGGCGGAAAATATCATAAATAAATTTTTCAAATGGGTTGTGCAAATATGCGGGTTTGGGTATAATCAACCCAAACGCAGAAAAGGGGCGAGCACATGAGAGGAATGCGGCAGATCCGGAAAAAAGTGAGCTATGACGAGGCCAGAGCGATCCTGCACCGTGCTTCCTACGGTGTGCTGTCCACGACCTGTGACGATGGGATGCCTTACGGGGTCCCGCTGTCGTTTGTTCTGGCGGGGAACTCCCTGTATGTGCACTGTGCCACCGAAGGGCAGAAGCTCGACAATCTGGTGCACGACAGCCGGGTCTGTTTTACCGTCGTTGCCGAATCGCGCCTGGGGAAAAATCATCTGACTATGGCATACGAAAGCGCCCTGGTGTTCGGCACAGCGCATATCGTCTACGCCGAGGATGAACGCCAGGCGGGGTTTCGCCTATTGGCGGGGAAATACGCCCCGGAACTCTCGGAAAAGGCGCTTGGCGCCTATCTGGAAACCTGCGCGGAGGATGCGACGGTAGTGCGGCTGGATATCGAATACATTTCCGGGAAGGCCAGCCGCAGCGAGTCATAAATTAAGAAAACCGGGACGTCAATGGGCGTCCCGGTTTTTTTATGTCCCGGATTCCGGACGGTCCAACTCCATGACCAAAAATTCCCCGGTTCTGTACGAGGGACGGAATCCGCATTTTTCGTAGCATCGGATGGCCCGGGCGTTGCGCGCATCCGGATCGATCAAGATTTTCCGGGCGTGCAGCTGCTCGAAAAGAAAACGGGTCATCGCCTGCAGTGCCCGGGTGCCGAATCCCCTGTCCCGGACCCCGTCCTCGCCGATGAGCAGATCGACGCCGTAAACCCCGTCCGCCTGCCCATGCTCCCGGATCGGGTAATATTGGATATAGCCGGCCGGTTCCCCGTCGATCAGAATAAAGCAGGGGCGGGTTTCCTCTTCCCGGAGACGGCGCACCGCGTATTTTTGTTTGACCTCTTCCGCAGTCGGAGGAGAGGGAAAATCGTCCGCGCCGTACCATTCCCGGACTTTGGGGTTGCAGAGCCAATCGGTCAGCCGCTTGTAATCCTCCTCGTCGTCGGCCATCTCCTGAAAGGACACGATGCCGTCGTCATTCATTCGGAAAGCCTCCTTCTCCGGGCACCGCCTGTTCCAGTTCGATATAGAATTCCACGCCGGTGATGTCGCCGTCCCGGCGGTTGAAAACGCCATAAGGCATGCCGTGCGCCCGCATGATGGCCGCGACGACGGACAGGCCGATGCCTGTGCCGCCGTAGGCGCGGGTGCGGGCCTTGTCGACTTTGTAGAAGCTTTCCCATACCCGGGCCAGATCATCCGGAGGAATGAGATCACCGTCGTTGTAAACCGAGATGCGGACCCGGTCGTCTCCGGCCCTCCGGATGGTTCCGGATATCACGCCGCCGTCCCGGACGTGGTGCAGGGCGTTGGACAGATAATTTGTGAGCACATTTTCAATCAAGAAGGCGTCCGCCCGCACCATAACCGGTCGTTCGGCCGGCGGAACCACCTGTGCGTGTTTTTCCGCAAAAAGGATAGCGCTTTTTTGCATGAGATTGCGAAGCAACTCGGCGGCGTCGAAAGATTCCGGCTCGAGCTGGCTGCTGCCGCCTTCGAGCTGCATGAGCAGGGTCATTTTTTTGATCATCAGGGACATTTTCTGCGCTTCGTCCTCAATCACTTCGCAGTAGTAGTCGCGGTTCTCGGCGTCGGCTGCGATATCCTCCCGCAGTCCTTCGGCGTAGGTTTGGATCAGAGCGATCGGGGTTTTGA
>CABQAA010000351.1 GCA_902461995.1 uncultured Oscillospiraceae bacterium
CAACGCTACTTCCGTGGAGAAGGGGCAACCACACCCCATCCATATCATAGGGGCATCCGCTATGCGCTCCCGACAGCTTCCCTTCAACGAGAGGGGCTCCTATCTTGGCATAAGATCAATCCATCTGCAAAAGCTCCGGTGTCGAATACCGGAGCTTTTGCTGTAAAAAGCAAGGATATACACGATTGCGCATGAATGTACATTTTTGGGCGTCCTTGGCCTGGGAGAAACCGAGAAGTTCTGTGGAAGAAGGACAAATCCTTTTCCAACCGCTTCCTTTGTTTCGGGCAAAGAAGCCGAAATCTTTTCTGCCGTGACGGAATTCCCACTCTTGACAGACCAGACAAAAAAGTAATACAATATACATTGGGTAATTTGTTTATGGCGCCGGACGGTGCCGCTGCTGTTTACAAGCCCTCCGGGGTTCTCGGGCCCCGGACTTTACTGATGAAAATATCAACACAAAATGAAGGAGGTGTATCGATTACTGTGCAGGTAGATATACTTATTGCCATATTGCTGTGTGTTGCCGGTTTGGTTATCGGCGGCGGCGCAGCCGGCTTTATCGCCTTTCGGATGGGTGTCAACCACCGCCGTCAGACGGCGGAGGCCCTGATCGGCTCAGCGGAGGCGGAGGCGGAACGGATCAAGCACGAGGCGGAAGCTGCGGCGGAGGCCAGCAAAAAGGAAAAGTTGCTGGAGGCCAAGGATGAGATCCACCGTCTGCGCAACGAGTCGGAGAAGGAGCTCAAGGAACGCCGTGTGGATGTGCAGCGCCAGGAGCGCCGCATTCAGCAGAAAGAAGAAACCCTGGACCGCAAAATCGATAACTACGAAAAAAAGGAAGAGGCTATCAACAAAAAGCAGCGGGAGATCGATGCCCGGCTGGAGGATGTTGAAAACCTGAAAAAGGGCCAGTTCGAGATGCTGGAGCGCATATCCGGCTTCACCGCCGAACAGGCCAAGGATTACTTACTGACCAATCTGGAAGAGGAATTGACGCACGAGAAGGCGCTAAAAATCGCGGAGTTTGAGACGCAGCTTAAGGATGAAGCCGATCAGAAGGCGCGCAACTTGATTTCCCACGCGATCCAGCGCTGTGCTGCCGACCAGGTGGCGGAAACCACCGTGTCGGTGGTGCCGCTGCCCAACGATGAAATGAAGGGCCGGATCATCGGCCGTGAAGGCCGCAACATCCGCGCCATCGAGACGCTGACCGGCGTCGATCTCATCATTGACGATACGCCGGAGGCCATTACCCTGTCCAGCTTTGATCCGGTGCGGCGGGAAATCGCCCGCATCGCGCTGGAGCGCCTGATCTCCGACGGCCGGATTCATCCCGCCCGCATCGAAGAGATGGTGGAAAAAGCCCGCCGCGAGGTGGAAGCCACCATCAAGCAGGAGGGCGAACGTGCCGTGCTGGAAACCGGGTTGCACGGCATCAATTCCGAGATTATGAAGCTGCTGGGCCGTCTGCGTTACCGCACCAGCTACGGGCAAAATGTGCTCAACCATTCTATGGAGGTGGCCTTCCTTTCCGGCATCATGGCCAGCGAGCTGGGCATCGATCCGGTCATCGCCCGCCGCGCCGGCTTGCTGCACGATATCGGCAAGGCCGTGGACCATGAGGTGGAGGGTTCCCATGTGGAGATCGGCGTAGACATCGCTCGCCGGTATAAGGAAAGCGAGGCTGTGGTGCACGCCATTCAGGCCCATCACGGCGACGTGGAGCCCAAAACAGTGGTGGCGTGCCTAGTTCAGGCCGCTGACGCCATTTCCGCCGCCCGTCCGGGTGCGCGCCGCGAGAATCTCGAGAACTACATCAAGCGTCTGGAGAAGCTGGAGGAAGTTGCCAACGAATTCGACGGCGTAGAACGCTCCTTCGCCGTCCAGGCGGGACGTGAGATCCGGATTATCGTCAAGCCGGAGGCGGTGTCCGACGACCAGCTGACCCTGCTGGCCCGCGACATTGCCAAAAA
Organism: uncultured Oscillospiraceae bacterium; assembly: GCA_902461995.1. Lineage (GTDB taxonomy): Bacteria > Bacillota > Clostridia > Oscillospirales > Acutalibacteraceae > UMGS1623. The sequence continues at coordinate 1,980 of CABQAA010000351.1, forward strand.
AATCGAAACCAGCCTGGAATATCCCGGACAGATCAAGGTCAACCTCATCCGGGAAAACCGCGCGGTGGATTACGCCAAGTGATCCCTGCCCGGGAAACGAAGCCGCTGTCCCTGCTGAACCGCCTGCTCCGCCGGAGCGGTTCGGCGGGGACTTCTTTCACCTTTTCCCTGCCATAGAAACGATTCCGAGGAGGGACGATGACGAAATACCGGGCGGTTTTCTTTGACCGCGACGGAACGCTGACCGCCTATGACCCGGAGAAGGAAGCGTGGCGCGACCGAATGATTTCTTCCTGGAGCGGTCACCCGTTTGTATGGACCTATGACCGGATGATGTCGCTTTTTCGGCAGGCTGGCGAGGGACGTACCCCCTGGTACCGGGATGTGCCGGAGGAACAGGCCTTTTTTCGGAGGTTTTACCGGCTGCTGCTTCGGGAGGAAGGG
>CABQAA010000352.1 GCA_902461995.1 uncultured Oscillospiraceae bacterium
CGCCCTTCGACTCCTTCGGGAACCAGCTTTTTGTTGTCCTCCTGGAAGTAACGGTCCTTGCTGCCGTGGGCCATGGCGCCGAGACTGCCCATGCCGCGGTAAACCTTAAACTGACGGCCCTGATAAATCTCGGTGTCGCCGGGCGATTCCTCGCATCCGGCCACCAGGGACCCGATCATGATCGCATTCGCGCCGGCTGCGATGGCTTTGACGATATCGCCCGAGAATTTGATGCCGCCGTCCGCGATGACGGGAATGCCGTATTTCGACGCCATGCAGGCAGCGTCGTATATAGCCGTGATCTGGGGCACACCGATGCCAGCGACCACGCGGGTGGTGCAGATGGAACCGGGGCCTATGCCCACTTTGATGGCGTCAGCACCTGCGTCGATGAGAGCGGCGGCGGCTTCGGCCGTGGCGATGTTACCCGCAATGAGGGAGACGTTCGGGAAGGCAGCCTTGACCTTGGAGACGGCGTTCAGGATGTTCCGGCTGTGTCCGTGAGCGGAATCGAGCACCAACGCGTCCACCTGCGCCCGGACGAGCTCGCCTGCCCGTTCCAGCACATCCGCCGTGGCGCCGATCGCGGCCGCGCAGAGCAGCCGGCCGTCCTTGTCGCGGGCGGAATTCGGATATTTCACGGCCTTTTCGATATCCTTGATGGTGATGAGGCCTTTGAGCATGCCCTGAGCGTCCACGATCGGGAGCTTTTCAATCCGATGCTGCCGCAGGATCTCCTGTGCCTGCTCGAGGGTGGTGCCGACCGGTGCAGTGACCAGATTTTCTTTGGTCATGACCTCTTCGATTCTCTGGGAAAAATCGGTGAGGAACCGCATATCGCGGTTGGTGAGAATCCCGACGAGCCGGCCATCCCGGCAGATCGGCACGCCGGAAATCTTATATTTCCCCATGAGTTCGTTGGCGTCGGCCACGACATGGTCGGGAGAGAGGAAAAACGGGTTGACGATGACCCCGTTTTCCGACCGCTTCACCCGATCAACATGGTCGGCCTGGTCCTCGATGGACATGTTCTTGTGAATGACGCCGATGCCGCCTTCACGGGCAATGGCGATGGCCATGCGCGCTTTGGTGACGGTATCCATCGCCGCCGTCATCAAAGGCGTGTTCAGAGTGATGGTGCGGGTCAGGCGGGTCGTCACCGTCACATCCCCCGGCAAAATGTCCGATTGGGCGGGAATGAGCAGGACATCGTCGAAGGTCAGCCCTTCTTTCAAAAACTTCGAGGCCGCATCCGTATTCACCATAAAATGTGCTCCTCCTTTTTTATACGATCCGTAATACGATTAAATATTAACCCTTATTGTAGCACACTCTATGCTGTTTTCGCAAGCCGTAAATGACATCTTTCGCGGAAAAGTCCGCCTCTCGCCGCGGATTATCCCGTTTCGCTATTTTTCACGCTTTTCCGGCTGGAAATCTATGAAAAAGAAACGTCTTCGGGATATACGAAGGGCCTCGCGTATTACGGCAGCCCTAGCCGAGACAATCCCTCCCGCAAAGCGGCCCATTCGGACAGGGAGGCGCAGAGCCTCTCCTGTCCGGCCGGAGTCAGGCGGTAATATTTGCGGGGCGGCCCAAAATCGGACGGGCGTAGGACCGGCGCGGCCAGCCCTTCCGCTGCGAGGCGGCGGAGGATGGCGTAGACCGATCCTTCGTATACCTCAGGAAATTCCTGCCGGATTCGTTTCATGATCTCATAGCCGTATTGTTCCTCATCCCGGATCTGAAAGAGGATAGCAAGTTCCAAAACCCCTTTTTTCAGTTGGGTATCCATCCGCTTTTCCCCTTTCGAGATCGGTTTGTTACAATTTGCAGTCCGGCACAACCACCGTAGAACCTACATAATCCGGCACGCTCTTGTGTTCCCGCCCGATCGCGACGGTAAAGATCGATACGATCGTCGTGATTCCGCCGCTCAGCGTGCCGAGCAGGGCATCCCCAAGCAATTCCCGCACCAGAACCCGCCCGGTTCCAGCCCGGCCCCCGTCCGGTGCCGCCACCCGGATGCGAAGAATCCGTTTGCCGATGGTGCGGCCGTTCCAGATGCATTCCAAAACCGGCTTGTACAAAAGCGACAGCAGCAACCCCAGCATCATCAAGATAAGAAACAGGGACATCTCCGCTTTGTAGACTTCCGGATGAATCCAGCTTGCCAGAGCAAGCGGCAGAACCGCCGGAATCACCAGTTGAGGCGCTACGGCCGCCAGCAGAAAGAAAGCCGGCAGCCATACGATTGCAACAGTCTGCGTCGTCCCTGTCTCTACCAATACTTCATAGCCGGATTCCAAGTGCTCTCCCAAAACCGAGGGAGGGCCGTTATCGACCGCCGGCGGTTCTGACGGTATGAGGCATGCAGCGATGCCCGCCAGCAGTGCGATCACGAGAAGCACCACCA
>CABQAA010000353.1 GCA_902461995.1 uncultured Oscillospiraceae bacterium
ACAAGGGCAATTTCATGCGAACAGACGGTCATCCTCCGGATGGTCAAATCGGCGCTTCCGCCGAACATGGCCCGCAGTTCCACCAGGTCGTCCATCAGCCGCCCTGTAATGGGCATCGGCGGCGTCTGCTTGTCCGATTTTTTATCCATAATTCTGACAGTCCTTTCGCAAAGGCCGGATGTACGGGCTGCATCCGCTTTATAAAACATACAGTACAGGTCAAATCCGGTTATCGTCCTCCGCACAAGCGTTCCCTTCCAGTTTATCCCGCCTGCTGCGGAATATCCGTTTTTGCAGATGCATATCCTCCGTTTTGGCTGTCCATACTAGATTCGGATATTTCAAAGGAGGGCAATGCATTATGGCAATTTCGGCTATCCGCACCGTGATAATCTACATATTCATTATCGCGGCTATGCGGACCATGGGGAAGCGACAGCTGGGAGAACTGCAGCCGGTCGAGCTGGTGGTCACTCTGCTGATTTCCGATTTGGCGGCGGTTCCGATGCAGGAAAGCGGCATGCCTCTGCTCAACGGACTGGTTCCCATCGTGGTGCTGGTCGCGCTGGAACTGCTGCTTTCGGGTCTGATGCTTAAGTCATCCGGTTTCTCCAAGCTCATCAGCGGCAATCCCATCGTCATTATCCGGGACGGCAAATTGGATCAAAAAGCCCTCAAGCGTCTGCGTCTAACCATCGAGGATCTGATGGAAGCCCTGCGTCAGAAGAACGCCTTTGACCTGCGGGAAATCGAATACGCTATCGCGGAAACCAACGGCAAAATCAGCCTTTTCATGAAACCGCCCTATCGTCCCGTCATGGCGGCGGACGTCAAGGCGTCCGCCAAAGACACCGGAGTGCCCATCGTCGTCGTCAGCGACGGCAAGATGGTGGACTGGGGCCTGCAGATGAGTGGTCTCGACGAAGACTGGGTCCGCTCTACCCTGCAAAAAGACGATTGTCCGTTAAACGACGTTTTTCTGATGACGGCGGATAAAAGCCGTCAGTATTTCATTCTGCGGAACCAGCAGCTGAAGGAGAAAAAAGGAGCGGCATCATGAAACGTGTGATTTTGGCCTTTGTGCTGCTGGTTATCGTGGCGGCCGGCTGCCTATCTTCAATCCTCATAGAAAAAACGACAACGGATGCGATGATTGAGATGATCGATCGGATCGAAAAGACTTTCTACGAAGATGATTTCGATCAAGCGCTTACCCTGACCGAAGAATTTTCCAAGGAATTTGTTAAACGCACCAAGCATTTCACCTTTTTCATGCGGCACTCAGATATTTCCAAAATCGAGGAAAACGTCATCACCCTGCCGATTCTTCTCCAGGCCGGAGACCATGAACATTTCCCGGCCGAACTCGCCCGCTGCCGCAATCAGATCGATAAGCTCGGGGAACTCGAGCTGCCCACCCCTGATAATATTTTGTAAAATACCCAACCGGGCCATCTGGATTGAATCCAAATGGCCCGGTTATTTTCTCAAGAAAGGTTGCCACGCACCAATTTTTTCAAGCATGCTGCGGCTCCAAAAAAATGTATCTTCGGGATCCGATTCAGCGCTATCGCAGCTGGCTGTGATCGGTTTTCCATATGGGTCCACCTCAGCCTCAAATATGAGCAGACGGCGGACAAGTCGATTTTACTCCGGATCCTGTCGGCCCTGTTCGAGCAGAGCCGGGAAGAAACGGAAACGTTATTCCAATTTCATCAGACCTGTATGAATCTGCAAAAGGAACGATGGTCGGTGCCCTAAGCGCCATGAAACAAAAACAGCCGCTGGAAGCATGGCTTCCAGCGGCTGTTTCATATCGATCAATCAGGCTTTGCCGGCGCTGCCGAGCACCGTCTCGATCTTGTGTTTGACAACATCGTGGATGAACTGACGGCCATCGCCCAGATACTGGCGGGGATCGAAATGGGAGGGGTTCTCCGCCAAGTGTTTCCGGATGCCGGCGGTCATCGCCAGACGCAGGTCAGAGTCGACATTGATCTTGCAGACGGCCATGGAGGCCGCTTCCCGGAGCATATCCTCCGGAATGCCGATGGCATCGGCCATCTCGCCGCCGAACTGGTTGACCATAGCGACATATTCCGGCATAACGGACGAGGCACCATGCAGCACGATCGGGAACCCGGGCAGACGGTTCATGACTTCTTTCAGGATGTCAAACCGGAGCTGGGGCTTCTGGCCGGGCTTGAACTTGAAGGCGCCGTGGCTGGTGCCGATAGCGATCGCAAGGGAATCCACACCGGTGCGGGACACGAAATCCTGAACCTGATCGGGATCGGTGTAGTTCGCCTTGTCGGATTCGACCTTCACATCGTCTTCGATGCCGGCCAGCTGGCCGAGTTCGCCTTCAACGGTGACGTTC
>CABQAA010000354.1 GCA_902461995.1 uncultured Oscillospiraceae bacterium
CGGATACACTGGATATTCTTCTGGTGGCGTTCGCTATATACAGCCTGATTAAACTGGTGCGCGATTCCCGGGCAGAGCAGCTGCTCAAGGGGTTGTGTCTGCTCGGAATCGCGTACGGGGTAGCGCATCTGTTGCAGCTGACGACGCTTAAATATTTGCTGAAAATCGTATTTGACAATGCACTGATCGTGCTCGTCGTGATCTTCCAGCCCGAAATCCGCCGGGCGTTGGAGCAGGCCGGACATTCCCGCATCGGAAAGCTGAATCTCTTCGGCGGAAGCGACGAGGAAAACGAACGCTACGTCCAGAGCTGGCAGCGGGCAATTTCGGCCGTCTGCGGCGCTGTGGCGACTTTGCAGCGCCAGAAGATGGGCGCTTTGATCGTGTTTGAACGCACGACCAAGCTCGGCGAAATTATCAAGACCGGCACCATCGTGGACGCCGATCCGACACCCGAACTGATTGGCAACATCTTTTTCAACAAGGCACCTCTGCATGACGGCGCCATGATCATTCGGGACGGCCGGGTGCACGCGGCGGGCTGCATTCTGCCTCTGTCGGACAATATGCGGATCAGCCGGGAGCTCGGAACGCGCCATCGCGCAGGACTCGGCATGAGCGAAAATTCCGACGCCATGGTGGTCATCGTCTCGGAAGAGACCGGGACGGTTTCCATGGCGGTTGCGGGTGAACTCAAGCGCAATTACAGCCCCGAGGCCTTGCGGGTTGCCCTGGAAAACGGCATTCTGTGGGACAAGTCCCGCGGAAACAAGGATGGAGAGCCCCGGAAGTTTGGGCCGTTCCGGAGGTGGAAATCCAAATGAAAAAGAAATTTTCGCTCAATGAGCTGATGCACAACGATAAACTGATGATGGCCCTGTCTCTGGTGATCGCTGTTGTGGTCTGGGCGCTGGTGGTCAACGGCCCGGCCAATATCAAAACCAAGATCATCAAGAAGGAAGCCGCTATCGATCTGACCGATACCTACGCACAGAGCAACAATATCCGGGTGATCGACACCCCCGATCTGACCGTCGAGGTGACGGTCAGCGGCCCCCGGTCGGTGACCGATTACCTGGGAAGCGAGGACATTACCGTCAAGGCGGAAACCAACCTCATTCTGGGCGCCGGCCCTTCCATTTTGAACATCTCGGTTTCCAAAACCAATAAGAATGCGGACTTTGAAATCACCAGCTACACACCGTCGTCCGTCACCGTTCACTGCGATTACTGGCGCTCGGTGGAACTGCCCGTCAAGGCGGACGTGTCGTCCGTCCGGGTGGAGGATCCCGATACACAGCAGCTCGGAGAGCCGATTCTGGACAAAACGTATTTCCAGAACGGATCGATCCGGCTGGAAGGTCCGAAGACCACCATTGACAAAGTGGCGTCACTGGTCGCACGGGTGGAGGCGGATGAACCGATCAGCGCCGTGCAGGTGTTCTCGGCGAAGCTGCTTGCCCTCGATGCTGACGGCAATGAGGTGGATCTCAAGGGCTGTACCTTTATCAACCCCTCCACCGGGGACCCCCTGCAAGTGGACACGATCAATGTCACCGTGCCGGTCCATATCCAGCGGACGGTCGATTTTACGTATGAGCTGCTCCACGTTCCGCCGGCGTTTGCGTCGAATCCCAATCTGCTCACACTGTCGGTTCCGTCCATCACCCTGGTGGGGCCGAAGGAATCGGTTGAGAGCGCGGCGAATTCCCTGGCGAATCTCGGCACCTTTGATTTTGATCATCTGACTCCGGCCGACGCGGTCCGGGTCATACCGCTGGGCATCCCCCAAGGGGTAACGGTGCTGGAAAACGTCAGCGAGGTGACGGTGAGGCTCGATATCGGCAGTTATGTCACGAAGACCGTGGAGCTGACACTGATGACCGATCAGGATGTGACATTCTTAAACCGGCCGGCTGACAGGGTGATTACCGTGATCCAGCAGGTCAAGCAGATTCGCATCTTCGGCAGTGGCGCGTCAATTGACGCCATTACGGCGTCCGATTTGAAGGCGACGGTGGATGCAAGTTCGAATCCCAATATCGGATCGGTTCGCTATGCCATGCGGATCGATGTGCCGGGGTATGACGATGTCTGGGTATACTATGGTGCCGAGGGAGACGTCGGATACGAGATTTATGCATCGGTAAACTAAAGAAAACCGGAGAATCCCGGATGGCTGTGGTGCGGAGCCGGCCGTCCGGGATCTTTTCTGTAAATTTGGCATAGCGGGGGCTGCGTCGGCATAGGATGCTAGGGGAGACCCTGTGGACAAGCCGGATGTTTGGGGATGGTGAAAGGTATGAAACGAAAACGAACGCGATTCCGCCGGACAAGCCGGACGCTTCCTCTGGCGTCTGCAGCGCTGATCA
>CABQAA010000355.1 GCA_902461995.1 uncultured Oscillospiraceae bacterium
CGTCGTGGGGAAAAAGGTCGTGGACCGCTATATCCAATATATCGCCTGCGGCCTGATCAACGTTATCAACATCTTCCAGCCCGAGGTGCTGTGCATCGGCGGCGGCATCTGCAAGGAGGGCGATACCCTTCTGAAGCCCCTGGAAGCCCACATTTCCAGAGAACGGTACAGCAAATTCAGCACCCACCAGACCCGGTTGTGCGTCGCGACGCTCGGCAACGACGCGGGCATCATCGGGGCGGCGAATCTGCGGGATGCGACGTCCCACTGAGAATGCGGTGATTATACGAGTAGGAGAATGCCTGTGCAACTGACACAACTGGCGGAGGAATTCCGGGCTTTGGGGTATGCGGCGGCGGAAGAGGAATCCATGGCCGCCCACACATCGTTTAAAATCGGCGGCCCGGCGGATCTGTTCGTGACGGTGCCGGACGGCCCTTCCGCCTCCGCGGTTCTCGCCCGCTGCCATGCGGCCGGAGTACCGGTGATGGTCATGGGGAATGGGACCAATCTTTTGGTTAGCGATGCGGGCATTGAGGGCGTGGTGCTGAAAATTGAGACCGAAGTGCTGCCCTTCCTATCGGGAGAGTCTGACGTGATCTGTCCGGCCGGCCTGCCGGTCAAGAAGCTCTGTCTCTTCGCCCGGGAGCATGAGCTGTCGGGGCTGGAATTCGCCTTCGGCATTCCGGGGGCGGTCGGCGGCGGCGTCTATATGAATGCGGGTGCTTACGGCGGCCAAATGTCCGATGTGCTCACGGGCGTCCGCGTCGTCACCCGGTCGGGGGAGACCAGGGACCTGGCGGCAGCCGAGCTCGAGCTCGGCTACCGCCGCAGCGTGCTGATGGAAACCGGGGACGTGGTCGTGGAAGCGCGGTTTCATCTGACGCCGGATAAGCGGGAGGACATCGCCGCCCGCATGGAGGATTTTCTCTCCCGCCGGCGGGATAAACAGCCCCTGGAGTATCCGAGCGCCGGCAGCTTTTTCAAGCGTCCGCCGGGACATTTTGCCGGAACGCTTATCGAGTCCTGCGGCCTTAAGGGCGCACGCGTCGGAGGGGCGCAGATCAGCGAAAAGCACGCCGGGTTCCTCATCAACGCCGGAGGGGCGACCTGTACGGATGTGCTGCGTCTCTCCGAGCTGGTGCAGAAAACCGTCCTTGACGCCAGCGGCGTACGGCTGGAGCCGGAGGTGCGGCCGGTCGGCCGGGGGATGTCCTGCTGAGGGAAAAGAGATCCGGATAAGGCCATCCGCTCCGAAGGCGGCGCGGATTCGACAGATATCTGTTTTTTACGGCGGGATATAGGCTGCGTGGATTGCATCGGCGGCGTACGGGAAAGAGTGGAGGTTCAGCATGGAATTTGTAATCGTCACCGGGCTGTCCGGTGCGGGAAAATCCCGCGCCGTGGATGCGCTCGAAGATATTGGTTTTTATTGTGTGGACAATATGCCGCCGACGCTGCTGCCGAAATTCGCAGAACTGTGCATGCAGTCGCAGAACAAGCTGTCCAAAGTCGCCATTGTGATGGACGTGCGGGGCGGGGAGCTGTTTAACGACCTGTTCGACGGGCTTGACGACCTCAAGCGCCAGTGCGGCGACTATAAGATCCTCTTTCTCGAGTGTGACGACCAGGTGCTCGCCCGGCGGTACAAGGAAACGAGGAGGCAGCATCCGCTGGCCTCGGCAAACGACAATTCGGTGCTCAAGGCCATTGCGGCCGAGCGCCTGCTGCTGAAGCCTGTGCGGGCCCGCACCGATTATCTGGTGGATACGTCCCACTTGTCCACCTCTCAGCTCAAGGAGCGGATCACGGCCCTGTTTATGGGAGATTCGTCTCAGGCCATGACCATTCAGTGCATGTCGTTCGGCTTCAAATACGGGTATCCCGCCGAAGCCGATCTCGTCATGGATGTGCGCTGCCTGCCCAATCCGTTTTATGTGGACGAGCTCAAGCACCAAACCGGGCTGGATCAGCCGGTGCGCGCTTTTGTACTCGACCGGGAGGAGACGCGGGGGTTCCAGAAGCGCTTGTATGACCTCATCGATTATCTGATCCCTCTCTACTGCAACGAGGGGAAAAGCCAGCTCGTCATTGCCATCGGCTGTACGGGCGGCAAGCACCGCTCGGTGACGCTGACCGAGGAGCTGGCGAAGCATATCGCGGACGGCGGACACCGCGTGATCGTGAATCATCGGGACATCGCCAAGCTGTGAAAGGCGGGGAGAATCGTGTCCTTTTCATCGGACGTGAAAAATGAACTGACCGCTGTCCGGGAGGAGCGCGCTTGCTGCCGGACGGCCGAAGCCTATGGCATGGCGGAGTTCGGTCACGCTTTTTCCGTCTCCGGCGTGTCCCTGCAGA
>CABQAA010000356.1 GCA_902461995.1 uncultured Oscillospiraceae bacterium
AAGAGATCCGGGACTATGTCACGGAAAACCAGATGGTGAAGGTCAAAATCCTGAACATCGGTGAGGATGGAAAAGTCAGCCTGTCGATGAAAAAGGCTGTGGATCCGGCTCCGCGGACCGCGCGTGCGGTCTCTCCCGGCCGGCCGGGCGGCTTTGAATGGCAGCCCTCCCGCTCGGACAGCAGCAGTTTTGAGGATATGATGTCCAAGTTCAAGCAGACCAGCGATGAAAAAATGCTGGATCTCAAACGGTCCGTCGACGGCAAGCACGGGGGGTTCTCCCGCCGCGGCGGCGGTGGTTCGAAATAATCCGAACAGATAACAGGCAGGGCGAGCGGGGGAGAGCCTCCCGCGCGTCCTGCCCTTTCTTTGAAAGGAGGCGGCGTATGCGGATTGTGCACGCGCGGGTGTTCCCGATGGACGCCCCGGTTATAGAAGACGGCTATGTCGATATGCGGGACGGCCGGATCGTTTCGGTCGGCCCCATGGCCGCGATGCCCCGGACGGACGGGGAGGTGCTGGACGCCGGGGGAGGCTGGCTCCTTCCGGGTTTGGTCGATGCCCATTCCCACATCGGCATGTGGGAGGATGGTTTGGGATTTGAGGGGGACGACGGGAACGAGGATACGGATCCCGCCACCCCCCAGATGCGGGCGGTGGACGCGGTTAATCCGCAGGACCGCTGTTTCCGGGAGGCGCTGGAAGCGGGCGTGACCACCGTCGTCACAGGGCCAGGCAGCGCCAATCCCATCGGCGGGCAGTCGGTCGCTATGAAAACCTACGGCTGCCGCATCGACGACATGGTGGTGAAAGCGCCGCTGGCCATGAAAATGGCCCTGGGGGAAAACCCGAAAACCACCTATCACGGCAAAAATCAGGCGCCTGTTACCCGCATGGCTACGGCGGCCATCATTCGGGAACAGCTGCTCGAAGCCAAGCGGTATGGGGACGACAAGGACCGGGCGAATAGCGATCCCGATGTGGACGAGCCGGAATACGACGCCAAATGCGAAGCGCTGCTGCCGGTTCTTCGCGGGGAACTCCCGGTTCATTTTCACGCTCACCGTCTCGACGATATCTTTACCGCGGTCCGCCTGGCCAAAGAATTTCATCTGCGGGCCGTCATCGTACACGGAACCGAGGCCCATCTCGCGGCGGACGTTCTGGCCGCCGAGAGGTTGCAGGTGCTCTGCGGACCCCTGCTGTGCGACCGCAGCAAGCCCGAGCTTCGCCGCCTGACCCCCGCGAACCCCGGCATCCTCCATGCCGCGGGTGTGGAGATCGCCATCATCAACGACCATCCCGTGATTCCGCAGCAGTATCTCGCTTTGTGTGCGGGACTGGCGGTGCGGGAAGGTCTGCCTTATGAGGCGGCTCTCAAAGCCGTCACGCTCTGGCCCGCTTGCGTGTGCGGCATTGACGACCGGGTGGGATCGATAGCCCCGGGCAAGGACGCCGACCTGGTGCTGTTCCCGGGCGATCCGCTCAGCGTCATGGCCAAGCCCTCCGCGGTGTTCGCCGCCGGGGTCCGGGTGCTGTAAAAGAAGTAGATGTCATAAAGGAGGAATTTGCCCATGCGGGATATAGCCGCCTCCGCGGTGGAAGAAGCGGTACGGAATTTGTGTATAGAGGCGAATCGGCGTCTGCCGGCGGACGTCTGCCGCGCGGTGCACGAGGCGGCCGGGCGGGAAACGGCGCCGCTGGCCCGGGATATCCTGCGGGATTTGGAGGATAATCTCGACGCGGCCGACGAGCTTGGTCTGCCCGTCTGCCAGGATACCGGCATGGCGGTGGTGTTCGTCCGCCTGGGGCAGGACGTCCATATCACCGGCGGCCTGCTCCGGGATGCCGTCAACCGCGGGGTGTCCCGGGGCTATACCGAGGGATTGCTCCGCTGCTCGGTCGTGGGGGATCCGCTGCGCCGGGTCAATACGGGGGACAATACCCCCGCCGTCCTGCATGTGGAACTGACGGAGGGGGACCGGCTGGAGCTGACGGTGGCCCCCAAAGGGTTCGGCAGTGAAAATATGAGCCGGATTTTTATGCTGACGCCGGCGTCCGGCCGGGACGAGGTGCTCGCCTGCATCGTCCGGGCGGCAAAAGAGGCGGGCAGCAATCCCTGCCCGCCCATGATTCTCGGGGTGGGGATCGGCGGGGACTTCGAACTCTGTGCCTGCCTGGCAAAACGCGCGCTCTGCCGGCCGCTGGATCAGCCGCATCCCGATCCCTATTACGCCGAGATGGAACGGGATGCCCTCCGGCTGGTCAATGGGCTGAATATCGGGCCCCAGGGCTTCGGCGGGGTTGCGACAGCTCTCGGCGTGGCGATCGAGACCTATCCCACCCA
>CABQAA010000357.1 GCA_902461995.1 uncultured Oscillospiraceae bacterium
CCTCAGTTTCACGACCTCCCTGCTGGATATTTTCATGGCGTTTATCGTGTCGGTGTATATGCTGCTTGGCCGGGAATCCCTCATCCGGGCAGTCAAATCGGTCGCCGGCCTCGCCATCAAACCGAACGGCATGGCCTTCTGCAGCCGGTATGCACACAAAATCACTAAGATTTTTTACAGCTATTTTTATAGCCAGGCGATCGACGCCTGCATCGTCGGGGTGCTCGCGACCATCGGCCTGCTGATCGCGGGCCTGCCGAATGCGCCTGTGCTTGGTATGATGCTTGGCCTGATGAATATGATCCCTTATTTCGGAGCCATCATCGGCGGCGTGATTTGTGTGTTGGTGGCGCTTCTCTCCGGCAATATTTACGGCGCCATCTTCGTCGCCATTTATATTCTCGCCATGCAGCAGATCGACGGCAATATCATTCAGCCCCGAATTGTCAGCAATTCGGTGGGAATCAAGGCGATTTATGTGCTTTTGGCCATTACCATCGGCGGCGGATTCTTCGGGTTCTGGGGCATTTTCCTCGGCGTGCCGTTCATGGCGATGGTACAGATGCTGATTAAGGATTTCATCGCATACCGCAAACGGCAAGAGGAAAAGAAGATCTGTGTGGGCGAGGGGGCCGGAGACGGATTCCCGCCCGAGGGTGAAGAATAAAAAGGGAGAGTCTGCATGCGGGTACGTCCCTTTGTCCGAACGATTGAGCTCAAACGGGAAGGGGTACCGGATTTTGACCGGTACCCCTTCTGCATTCCGGCCATAAACGGTCTGGGTTCGCTCGAATTCCATGAAAAGGTCACCTTTCTGGTGGGAGAAAACGGGACGGGCAAATCCACTCTGATGGAAGCCATCGCGGTGGCGTGCGGTTTCTGCCCCGAGGGGGGCGGCCGGAACTTCCGGCTGGAGACCCGCGCGATCCACTCCGATTTGTGGCGGTATCTGCACGCAGAGCGCGGCCCTATCGCCCCCCGGGACGGGTATTTTCTTCGGGCGGAGAGTTTTTACAATGTGGCGACCTATCTCGAGGACCTGGACGAGGGGTTCCCGTTCGCGCCCCATGTGTCCGATATCTACGGCGGCAGCCTGCACGAATGCTCGCACGGTGAGAGCTTTTTTGCCCTGCTCCGGAACCGTTTGGGGCGGGATGGCCTGTACCTGTTCGACGAACCGGAGGCGGCCCTGTCGCCGCTCCGGCAGATGGCGATGCTGACGAGGCTCCACGAATTGGTGAAGCAGGGCTGTCAGTTCATCATCGCCACCCATTCGCCGATCCTGCTCGCCTATCCGGAAAGCCGGATCTATCAGCTCGATGAGACGGGCATGCGGTCCATCGCGTACGAGGACCCCGCCCCTTACCGGCTGACTCGTCGATTTTTGAACGATTACCGGAGGATGACGGAGGAATTGCTGGCGGATCCCGAGGATGTCGGACCATAAGACTCGTGAAACAGGGGATGCCCATGTGGGCATCCCCTGTTTGTTAATCGATAGGCGGTAGGGCATGAAGCAGGCGGCTCCCGTAGGGCTTGGTGAAAGATGTTCACCGGGTTTTCTATTGACAACTTGGAGTACAAGATGTATGGTTAACTTGCGTTCCAAGATAGGAGGTGATGGTTTGCAGGGACGTCGCAAACCGGGGCCCCATCCGGAGAAGCCGCTGGAACACGATCTGAAAGTGCGGGTGGATACCGAAACTCTGAAAAAAATAGAGTTTTGTATGAAAAAACTGCATCTCACCCGATCTGAAGTTCTGCGAAAAGGCGTGCAATCTCTGTATGACCAGCTCCAAAAAACATGAAGGAAGCGGCCCCCAACTCCACCAGAGCAGGCCGCTTCCCCCCAAAACGGCTTGCAAGACGCAAGCCGCTGCCGACCGGTGCCCGAAGGTCCCGCGGCGAATTCAGTATACCATACGCCGCGCGTCCTTTCAAGCCTGTCGGTCTTTAAAACAGGAAAGGATGAATTTTATGCATCAAGCGGTAACAAATTTTGTGGAAAGCCGGATTTCCGCCGTCGAACAAACCATGTTGGAGACCAATGCCGCCTACGCAGTGGCGGCTGAGAGGAGCGCACTTCTCTATGACCAGGTGGAGCCGATCCTGCAAAGCGGAGACGATCTGCAGATCAGCGCGGGAGACTGCCTGAGCTTCCGGGAATATCTGGAGATGGAAGAAAAGACAAACGGGCTTCTGCGGCAGGAGGCCTATAAGCAGGGATGGCGGGACAGCGCCCGGCTGTTATGCCTTCTGGGTCGATAAATCGCAGTTTTAAATTCATAATATGAATATAGATATTCATAATTTTAATGATCATATTGAC
>CABQAA010000358.1 GCA_902461995.1 uncultured Oscillospiraceae bacterium
GCGCGCCGCTGTCTTTATCCGTCCATTTGCATCCGCCGCTTTTGGCAGATGATACGGGCAGGCCGCGGAGTACGCAGGCGGTCTGGCGTGCCCCGGAACAGCCGCTGGCCGTTTTTTCGTCTCCGGGCCGGTTTCTGTGGATGTGTGGTCTGGATAGGTCAATTTACCCCTATTTTGAATAGGTCGGTCTGCCATAATCGAGGAGGTGATGCGTATGAGCAGGCTGAGAGACCTGCGGCTGGAACGGGGTTTTACCCAGATCAAAATGCAGCTCCTGACCGGCATTGACCAAAGCGATTATTCTAAAATTGAAAACGGAAAACGGTTTTACACATTCGAACAGTGCAAGCGGATTGCCTTGGCACTGGATACCAGCATGGATTATCTGGCGGAGATCACCGATGAAAAAACGGCGTATCCCCGCAAAAGTCCGCCATAAACCCGTTTCCGTGAAGGAGTTGCCATGCCCTTTTTACCATTAACAATCGACGATATGCGGGCGCGGGGCTGGGAAGAGGCCGACGCCGTGGTGGTGACGGGGGACGCCTATGTCGACCATCCGAGCTTCGGCGCCGCCATCATCTCCCGGGTGCTGGAGGCGGAGGGTCTGCGGGTCTGTATCCTCTCCCAGCCTCGGAGCGAGGCGGATTTCACCCGGTTCGGCCGTCCGCGCCTCGGTTTTTTCATCGGCGGGGGGAATATCGATTCCATGGTTGCCCATTACACCGCCGCCAAACGTAAGCGCAGCGAGGACGCCTATACCCCCGGCGGTCGCGCAGGCGCCCGCCCCGATCGGGCGGTGCTCGTCTACTGCCGCCAGGCGAGGGCCGCCTATCCTGACGTGCCCCAAATTATCGGGGGGCTCGAAGCGTCCCTGCGCCGCTTCGCCCATTACGATTACTGGGACGACGCCGTGCGCCCCTCCATCCTCATCGAGAGCGGGGCCGACCTGCTCGTCTACGGGATGGGGGAGATCCAGACAGTCGAGATCGCCCGCTGTCTTCGGACGGGGGAGCCGGTTTCGTCCATAACCGATATCCGCGGCACCTGCTTTTCCGTTCCGGTCAAAGACTATACCCCTCGTCCCGCGGCCGAGTGCCCCCGGTTCGAGCTGGTGGCGGCCCCGACCGACTCCGGCAAGCGGCAGTACGCGGTCTCCTGCCGGACCCAGCAGGAGGAGCAGGACGCCGTGCGGGGCAAGACCGTCATCCAGCGCCATGGGGACCGGATGCTGGTCCAAAATCCGCCCATGCCGCCCCTGTCCACCGAGGCGTTCGACCGGGTGTACGAGCTGCCCTATATGCGGGACGTCCATCCGTCCTATCTCCCCTTGGGCGGGGTTCCGGGGATCGAGGAGGTCCGCTTTTCCATCACCCATAACCGGGGCTGCATCGGCGGGTGCCATTTCTGTTCCCTGGCCTTTCATCAGGGGCGGCAGATCGCCTGCCGCAGTGAGGAGTCGGTCGTCCGGGAGGCCGAAGCCCTCACCCATATGCCCGGCTTCAAGGGGTATATCCACGACGTCGGCGGGCCAACCGCCAACTTCCGCCATCCATCCTGCAAGGGCCAGCTGACCCGGGGCCTGTGTAAAAACAAGCAGTGCCTCGCCCCCGCGCCCTGCCCGGCCATGGAGGTGGACCACAGCGAGTATCTTCACCTGCTCCGCCGCCTGCGGGGCCTGCCCGGGATCAAAAAGGTGTTCATCCGTTCGGGCATCCGGTACGATTATCTGATGGCCGATCCGGATGAGAGCTTTTTCCGGGAGCTGGTGGCCCATCATATCAGCGGCCAGCTCAAGGTGGCGCCCGAGCACTGCTCGGCGCACGTGCTGGGCTATATGGGCAAGCCGCCCATCGAGGTATACAAACGGTTTCAAAAGCGGTTTTATGAGCTGACCAAGAGCATGGGGAAGAAGCAGTATCTGGTGCCCTACCTCATGTCCTCCCATCCGGGGAGCACTCTGCGGGACGCGGTGGAGCTGGCCCTCTTTCTCAAACAGGAGGGGCTGCATCCCGAGCAGGTGCAGGATTTCTATCCCACTCCCGGCACTGTGTCCACCTGCATGTTTTATACCGGTCTCGATCCCCTGACCCTCGAACCGGTCTATGTCCCCCGGACACCGGAGGAAAAAGCCGAGCAGCGGGCGCTGTTGCAGTTTTTCCGCCCCGAAAACCGGGACAAGGTCCGTCAGGCCCTCCGCCGGGCCGGCCGGCCCGATCTGATCGGCAGCGGCCCGAACTGTCTCGTACCGGACGACGCGCCGAAACGGAATTCCGGCAGGACGCCCGGGCATCCGCCAAAGTTGGGGAAGAAAGCAGC
>CABQAA010000359.1 GCA_902461995.1 uncultured Oscillospiraceae bacterium
CATATCCCGGTAGGAGGCGATATCCCCCATGTGGGGACCGGTGTAGAAGCGGTTGTCCTTGGTGATGTACAGGGGAATGGGTGCGTATTTCGTGCGGTCGAGCGCGGCGAAGGCCTGCAGTCCCGATATGATCGATACTTCGTGTTCCACACTTTGTCCTCCGAACAGGACGGCGACGCGTGTCTGCATGGCAAAAACTCCTCTCCGCTTGAGCGGTTTGATACGGCATCAGAAATTATCCGGCAGATCGTTTTCGAGAAGGGTGATCCGCGGGCCTGGGGCGGGCCTGTCGCGCAGATGCGCCAGTCCGGCCTGCAGCGTGGCGGCCACAAAGATACGCTCCTCCGGGAATCCGCCCGCGAGCAGCCCTTCCATCAGGGGCGGGGCCTGTTTTTCCCCGACGAGAACCGCGTAATCGCAGCGGGAGGCGGCGTATTCCCCGAGTTCCCGGTTGAGGGCTTCCTGCTTGTCGCCGAGCTCCACCATGCCGGGGGTGACGAGAATCCGCTCCGCCTCGAAACCGGACAGAACGTCTAGGGCGCTGCGGAATCCTGCCGGATTGGAATTGTAGGCGTCGTCGATGATACCGCCGGGCAGGAGCTGGAGCCGATGCTCCACAGGTTTCAGCATCCGCACGGGGTAGACGAGATCCTCAAGCGGAATGCCGAGCGCCAGGGCGGCGGCGATGCAGCCGGTGATGTTCTGTACGTTGTGCAGACCGAGCAGGCGGGTGGTGAAGCGGCGGCTTTCATCCCCGGCCGTGATGGTGAAGCTGGTTCCCGCCCCGTCCACCTGGATGTCGGACGCGGTGACATCGCTGTGTCCCAGCCCGTAGGTGGTCAGAGTGACGGCAAACCCGCCCTCGCCCAGCCGTTCCCGGATATAGGGGTTATCGGCGTTCACAAAACCGCGCCCGTCCGCGGGCAGGGAATCGATGAGTTCAAATTTGGTTTTCACGATGTTCTCCACCGTGTGAAACGTCTCCAAATGCTGTTCCCCGATCGAGGTGAGAATGCCGTAGCGGGGATGCACCAGATCGCAGATCTCCCGGATGTCGCCGGGATTTTTGGCCCCCATTTCGGCAATCAGGATCTGATGGGTGGGGCGGAGCTGTTCCCGGATGGTGCGCACCACGCCCAGGGTGGTGTTGTAGCTTTCCGGGGTCATGAGCACGTTGTATTTCACGGACAGCAGAGCGTGGAGAAAATTCTTGGTGCTGGTCTTGCCGTAGCTGCCGGTGATGCCGATCACCGTGAGCTCCGGCATGGCCTGAAGACGCTGCCGGGCGTCCTTGACATAGCGGTTCGACAAAGCCTTTTCCAGCGGCTTGTTCACGAAATTCGCCGCCAGGGTCCAAACCCAGACCACCAGAGAATAGAGCGCCATCATGTCGATGCTCCGCATGCGGTCGACGAAAAAGGCCCCCGTGAGAACGAGCAGGAGCATCAGCAGCTGGGTGCCGAGAAGCCGCCAGACCCGATGGGTGTATACGAGCGGTTTCTTGGCCTTTTTCGGGATGTTGAGAAAGGCCGTGAGCAGCAGAACAGCCGCCGCGGCGTAATAGGAATACACGCCGGGCAGCCACATGATGGGGAGCAGCAGCGCGGGCGCCATACGGCGCAGGCACACCAGCCGTTCCTCGTGATCCTTGCACCATTTCCGATACCGCTCGTTCCGATAGGAATTGAGCTGCATCATATGGGTAAAGTAGATGGTCTGGGTCAGCACACAGACGGCGCAGGCCGCCAGCATGGCGATTTTCGCAATGAGTTCCACCCCGGATGCCTCCTGTCCGATTGGATTTCCGGGCGGGTTCCCGGAGAAAGCGGGCGTCAGCCCAGAAAGGAATCGAGAACCCGGGCGCAGGTGCCGAAGCTCTCCGCAAAAGCGTAGTGGCCGCCCGGAAGCTCGACAAGCCCCGCGTCGGGCAGCAGCGCCTCCATCCGTTTGCCGTCCGACAGCGGGGTGTCGGTGTCGTCCCGGCCCCAGATCAGCAGGGTGGGCGTGGCGATGCGGGGGAGCAGATGGGTGAGATCTTCGCCCAGGGCGAGCACCATGCATTGCCGCATGAGCGGGCTGGCCTGCGCATAGTCGGCGGAGCCGAACCGCTTTTGGGCGTTTTCGACCGCGTGAGGAAACAGCGACCGGATGCCCGGCAGGCGGAAAAAAGCTTTGACCGTTTTATAGGTGTATACCTTCGCATAATAGGCGGGACCGTGCCGGGGTTTGACTCCCGCGGAATCGAGGAGGACCGCCTTGCGGATTTTCAAAGGGGAATCCGGACGGGACAGGAGCTTGATGAGGATGCGCCC
>CABQAA010000360.1 GCA_902461995.1 uncultured Oscillospiraceae bacterium
ATTCTGGATACCCCGGTCAGTCCTGAGCTCCTGCCGCCCGAAAACGGCGAGATTTCGCAGAAAACCGAACAGATTGTAGGACCCTATGAGCTGCACGATTTCTTCTTATATTATCTGCTGCGTTTCGGTACGGCGCCGTCCAAAATCCTGCGGCTGGCCGGTATCGCCTTCGCCGGCCGGTTTGAAAAGGACGAGATCAAAAAATGGCTGAATGTGTTTCTGAAACGCTTTTTCAGCCAGCAGTACAAACGCAGCTGTCTGCCAGACGGACCTCGGGTAGGAAGCGTCGCGCTGTCTCCCCGTGGGGATTGGCGGATGCCCTCCGACGCGTGCGCCGCCCGCTGGCTCGCGGAACTCGAAACACTGTAAAAAGAACGCATCCGCCGATGGTCCGCCGTTGGCGGATGCGTTTCATTTTACGATGCCGGAGGGGAGCCGGGAACGGATGCATGGGATGCATCGTTCGCTGCGTTTGCACTCGTAAAACGCAAGCCAAGGCGATAGAAGGGCCCGCCGCGGACGATGGGACAAACGAGCCAGAGAAAGATGTTCGGCGTTTTGATACACCGGGCGGGCTTCGTTCTTCAGGGCTGGTTCTGCCGATGGATATCGTTTAACCGCCGCCTTATCCATCTGCGCCAATATCACCGAGGGACTTTCCCGGTATTTCATACCTTTTCCCCCTTTTTCTCGCCGGACAAATGTGCTATAATAGTGCACGATCCGCCGCCCGCCGCGGGGAATGGACGCCGTCTGTTCACGGGGGCGAAACGGCGGAATGGACAAGCGGTATACAGCAGTTTTTAGATGCAGCCCGGGCGTTTTGGCCCGAATGGCCCGCCGGCGGGCGGTAGAACGGATGCTCCCCTTTTGGCAGGCGGAGCTGACGGAAATGAGGAATCGGCAAATGGCAAATGTGATTCGCATCTTCGTGGAAAAAAAGAACGGCTTTGACGTCGAAGCGCGGCATATGCTCGCGGATCTGCGGGACAATCTCGGCATGAAGGGGCTGCGGGCCCTGCGGTTTCTGAACCGCTACGATGTCGAGGGTCTCTCCCCCGAAGAGTTTGCCCGGGCGCGGGGCGTCGTGTTTTCCGAGCCGAACGCCGACGTGGTGTATGACGAGACACTGCCTGTCGACGCGGGCTTCAAGGTCTTCGCCATGGAATATCTGCCGGGCCAGTACGATCAGCGGGCGGATTCCGCCGCTCAGTGCGTCCAGCTTCTCACCGGGGGCGAGCGGCCCCGCGTGCTGACGGCCCGTGTGGTCTGCCTGAAAGGGGAATTGACCCCGGCCGATGTGGAGCGTATCCAGCAGTATTTGGTCAATCCTGTCGAATCCCGCCTCGCGTCTCTGGACAAGCCCGAAACCCTCGATATCCGTTCCGCCCCTCCGGAAAACGTCGCCCGGGTGACGGGTTTTGTCTCCATGACGGCCGACGAAGTGAAAACCTACTGGGAGCAGATGGGCTTTGCCATGTCGGTGGAGGATCTGCTGTTCTGCCAGCGGTATTTCCGGGATGAGGAAAAGCGGGATCCTTCGGTGACCGAGTTGCGGGTGATTGACACCTATTGGTCGGATCATTGCCGCCACACCACCTTCCTCACCCGCCTCGAGAGCATCGAGGTGGAGCGGGGGGCCTTGACCGGCGTGATCGAGGACGCTCTCCAGGCGTATATGGATGCCAGGGAAGAGGTTTACGGCGAACGGCTCTCTCAAAAGAACGTGTCCCTGATGGATATGGCCACCATGGGCATGCGGCTGCTGAAAAAACAGGGCCGGATCCCCGATCTCGACGAATCGGAGGAAATCAACGCCTGTTCCATCGAGGTGCCGGTCTCCATCACCCGGCCGGACGGGGAAACCGTCACCGAAAGGTGGCTGGTGCAGTTCAAGAATGAAACCCACAACCACCCCACCGAAATCGAGCCCTTCGGCGGCGCGGCGACCTGTCTCGGCGGCGCCATCCGCGATCCGCTCTCCGGCCGTGCGTACGTGTATCAGGCGATGCGGGTGACGGGCAGCGGCGATCCGCGCGTTTCTCTGGAAAATACGCTGCCCGGCAAACTGCCTTCCCGGAAAATCACGACCGGGGCGGCGGCCGGCTATTCCTCCTACGGCAACCAGATCGGCCTGGCGACCGGCCAGGTGGCGGAGATTTACGATCCCGGCTACGTGGCCAAGCGGCTGGAGATCGGCGCGGTGGTCGGGGCCTCGCCCAAGGAAAATGTGGTGCGGGATGTGCCCGCGGCGGGAGACGTCGTAGTGCTCCTCGGCGGCCGGACCGGCCGGGACGGCTGCGGCGGTGCCA
>CABQAA010000361.1 GCA_902461995.1 uncultured Oscillospiraceae bacterium
CCGGAGCAGGCGGTCCTGATACTTGGTCAGCCGGAGGAAATACGCCTCCTCGCTGGCGTCGGAGACCTCCCGGCCGCAGTCGGGGCATTTGCCGTCGACGAGCTGGGACGGGGTGAAGAAGGACTCGCAGGGGACACAGTATTTGCCTTCGTATTTGCCTTTGTAGATATCCCCCTGCTCGTAGAGCTTTTTGAAAATCGCCTGCACGGCCTTTTCGTGATCCGGATCGGTGGTGCGGATGAACCGGTCGTAGACCACATCCAGGCTGTCCCAAACCGCCTTGATCTGGTCCGACACCCGGTCGACGTAGGCTTTAGGGCTGATGCCCTCTTTTTCGGCGGCAAGCTGGATTTTCTGGCCGTGCTCGTCCGAGCCGGTCTGGAAATATACATCATATCCCCGCAGGCGCTTGTACCGTGCGATGGCGTCGGCAAGCACCGCATCGTAGGTGTTGCCGATGTGGGGCTTGCTGGAGGTATAGGCGATGGCGGTGGTGATATAAAACGGTTTGCGTTCCTGGTCGCTCATGGGAGAGTCCTCCTTCGCTTCGTTACCTGTATATTTTACCAGATCGCGGCAAAAATACAAGCTTTTTCCCCACACCGGCCGTTTCCGTGTTTTCAGGCACGAAGAAGCTCCCCGGCCAGCCGTATCCCGGTCCACAGGCCGATTCCCATATAGACGTCTTCATAAGCGGCCAAGATGACCATCCGCTCGGCCTTCAGCGGTTTGCCCTGGCCTGGAGAGAGATTTTGGATCAGGCGGAATACGCCATCCCCTGAACCGGCCATACAAGGAAGGGCTGTGGCCCCGGGAATCCCCCGGAAGCATTTTTGCCGCCCTTTGCGGCTTAGGGCAAAAGGTGGTGGCCGCGTATGACCGCGAAGGAGATCAAAAATATGGCTATTCGCGGTCAAATCGGGAAGGCATGGACCCCCGAACGATCTATATACATATAGAGAAACAAATGCCCTCGCTCCCTTTTTGACGGATTCGGGAATGCATCTTGCATTTTGATATGGAGAGCGGTATAATTGTCTAAAATCCGATTGTAGGAAGTGTTGCGTCATGCAGGAAATCCGGGTGGAAAAGACCACGACGCCGCGGCAAAAGCCCGCGTCGTCCGACAAGCTCGGCTTCGGGTCCATTTTTACCGACCACATGTTTCTGATGAATTATGACGAGGGCCAGGGCTGGCACGATCCCCGCATCGTCCCTTACGGCCCGCTGTCCCTGGATCCGGCCGCCATGTGCCTGCACTACGGGCAGGAGGTCTTTGAAGGCATGAAGGCCTACCGCACCCCCGAGGGGAAGGTCGTCCTGTTCCGTCCGGAGAAAAACATGGCGCGGCTCAATCTCTCGAATGAGCGGCTCTGTATTCCGCTCATCGACGAGGCGTTCGGGGTGGAGGCCGTCAAACGGCTGGTCAGCGTCGATCAGGACTGGATCCCCACCGGCGAGGGGACGGCTCTCTATATCCGCCCCTTCATCATCGCGGTGGATCCCCATGTGGGGGTTCATCCCGCCCATCACCTGCTCTTCATCATCATCCTCTCTCCGGTGGGCGCCTATTATCCCGAGGGGATCAATCCCGTCAAGATCTGCGTGGAGCAGAACTACGTCCGCGCCGTCAAAGGCGGCATGGGCTTTACCAAGACGGCGGGCAACTACGCGGCCTCCCTCAAAGCGCAGGACGAGGCGGAAAAGCGCGGTTATACCCAGGTGCTCTGGCTGGACGGCATCGAGCGCAAATATATTGAAGAAGTGGGCACCATGAACATCTTCTTCAAAATCGGCGGCGAGATCGTCACCCCGGCCCTGCAGGGCAGCATCCTGGGGGGCATCACCCGTCTGTCCTGCATCGAAATGCTCCGCTCCTGGGGGTATCCGGTGAGCGAGCGGCGTCTGGCCCTCTCCGAAGTGGTGGAGGCTTCCCGCAACGGCACCCTCGAGGAAGCATTTGGAACCGGGACCGCGGCCGTCATTTCCCCGGTTGGGGAACTGCGGGTAGGGGAAGAATCCATCGCCATCAACAACGGACAGATCGGTCCGGTGGCGCAGCGTCTGTATGATACGCTGACCGGCATTCAGAACGGCCGGCAGCCCGATCCGTTCGGCTGGGTCGTGGCCGTGGACTGATCCGGACACGGGTCCCAATCGTTAATCCGGCCCTGCACGGCTTGTCCGCGCAGGGCTTTCTTTTCCTATTATATATAAGGGGGTGGATCCATGACCCGGCTGACCTATACGGTGCCGGAAACCTATGACGGGGCCCGGATACAGGATTTTCTGCGGCGGGAATGCGGACTGTC
>CABQAA010000362.1 GCA_902461995.1 uncultured Oscillospiraceae bacterium
CTCCCGCAGCCGGTCAAAGCGGATCTCGCGCGGATAAGCGCTGGCACCCGCGACGATCAGCTTCGGTTTGTGTTCGAGGGCGAGAGCGCGCACCGCGTCGTAATCGATGAACCCGGTCTTGGGATCGACGCCGTAGGGCACGAAATTATAGAGTTTTCCCGAAAAATTGACGGGCGACCCATGGGTCAGATGACCGCCGTGGGCCAGATTCATGCCGAGGACTGTGTCGCCCGGCTCGATGAGGGCGAAATAGGCCGCCTGGTTGGCCTGCGCCCCCGAATGAGGCTGTACGTTCGCATGCTCGGCGCCGAAGAGGGTGCAGGCCCGCTGACGGGCAATCTCCTCCACCACGTCCACTTCCTGGCAGCCGCCGTAATAGCGCTTGCCCGGGTAGCCCTCGGCGTATTTATTGGTCAGCACCGTTCCCATGGCCGCCATCACGGCGGGCGACACGATATTTTCCGACGCGATGAGTTCCAGGTTGCGGCGCTGGCGGGCGAGTTCCTTCTCCATCGCGACCCCAACCTGGGGGTCAGCGTTTTTGACAAAGCCAATGTTGTCCATCAATTCGGCGTACATGCACAAATCCCCTTTATACACAATATGACGTTATCATACCACCATTTCCCATGGGGACGCAAGTCCTTTTCGCAGAATTCCGGCCGGATTCCCTGCATTTTCAGCCGTTTTCGCTGAGGAAACGCCGGACCGGCAGCCAGCGTGCCAACTTATCCTCAAAGCGCATCGCCCGGGCCGGACTTGTGGAGGGCAGGATTTCCCGCCCGATCCATGCAAAGGGATCCGGCTTTACAAGCTTCAGATAAAACGATGCGGCGTTGGCGGAATTGAAAAACAACCGCTCGATTTCGGTATGGGAGGCGGCAAAAGCCCCAAAATCGTTGGGTTCCGGATGCCGGATAGCCGCATCGGCGCTGCCCGGCCGGTCACAGACAGCCAGCACATCCCACAACGCGATCCGCTTTTTCAGCAGAAAACGGCACCGTTTCTCGTAATCCTCCTCATACGGTTCGTTCCACAGTGCATACACGATCGGCCAAAAGGCATTGGTACCGTAGCCGTAATACTGCCGCTTCACGAGCGACGTCTCGGACGGCATGGTGCCGAGGATCAGTACCCGGGCGTCGGGCGCGGCAATGGGTGGAAATCCCTTCGGCATGGCTATCTCCCCCTTTCTTCCTCAATAGTATAGCGGATTGACACGATTCTGTCATCGTGATACACTGAAATTCGACCAGTTTATCCGTATTTTTCGGCCGGTTTCGGGCGAATTTCGACAGAAAGGAACCTGTTTATGAGCAAAAAAGCCGTAGCATTGGCGGCCATCGAAGCGCTGCGGCAGCGCTATCCGGACGCCATCTGCTCCTTAACCTACACCGATCCCCTCCAGCTTCTGATCGCCACCCGCCTCTCCGCGCAGTGCACGGACGCCCGGGTCAACCTGGTAACGCCCGCGCTTTTTGACCGGTATCCGACTCTGGACGCCTTCGCCGACGCCTTTCCCGAGGAGGTGGGCGATTACATTCGCTCCTGCGGCCTGTACAAAACCAAGGCGCGGGACATCGTTAACATGGCCGGGATGCTGCGGGATGTCTACCATGGGGAAATCCCCCGGACGGTAGAGGAACTGATCAAGCTGCCGGGCGTGGGACGGAAGACGGCCAATCTCGTCTGCGGCGACATCTTCCACGTCCCCGGCGTTGTGGTGGCGGACACCCACTGCATCCGGATCTCCAACCGCCTGGGGCTGTGCGATACCAAGGATCCCTATAAGGTCGAGCTGCAGCTGAAAAAGCTGCTGCCCCCCGAGGAAAGCAACAGCTTTTGTCATCGTCTCGTGTTGTTCGGACGGGATATCTGCCCCGCCCGTTCGCCGCACTGCGGCGCCTGTCCGCTGAGGGATATCTGCCCGTCCGCTGAGTCTCTCACGCCGTAGTCGAAGCCGGGAAAAAACGGCCGGTCTCGAGCTTGCGGCGGAAAAAACGATAGAGCGGCATGGCCGTTGCGCTCAGGAAGCCCCACAAAACGGTGTACAGCAGGCAGACCTGGCCGCTCAAGTTGAACGGCATCTCGCTGTAATCCCAGACATTCAGCTTCAAACGGAGGTTGAACAGACAGCCGCTGACGTATTCTACAGCTGTCACCGCCAGGGAGCACAGCGCGCACTTGCGGGCAACATTCCATTTCTGAAAATGGCTGCCAATTTTGCCGATCAGGTGAAAGCATGTCCCTCCCACGATGAACATGGACCAGTGGGTATAGCCTCTCCAGAAAATTTCGATCA
>CABQAA010000363.1 GCA_902461995.1 uncultured Oscillospiraceae bacterium
TGACCGTCCGGCTCATCCGTCCGCTGGACGGCGTCCGGGAATTCACCGGCCGGCTGTTGTCCGGAGGAGATACCGTCCGGCTGGAATCGCCGGAGAGAGAGATCTGGTCTTTTGCCAAAAAAGACATGGCGGCTGTCCACGCGGTGGACGATTGGGACTATGACGACGAACCGGATGAATCCGGTTATATAACGGAGGAATGACAGAAAATGGATAACGCAGAATTCTTTGAAGCGCTGAAACTGCTCCAAAAGGAAAAGGGAATCGAGGGCGATTATCTGCTGGAAAAAATCCGCGCAGCCATTGTGATTGCGGTCAAGCGGGATTTCGGCGGCAAGGAAAACATCGACGTGATTATGAACCCGGCGACCAATGAGTTTTCGGTTTCGCTGCGCAAGACCGTTGTGGACGAGGTGGAGGATCCGGACGAGGAAATGCTGCCGGAGGAAGCCGCCCGGTTTGTCAAAAACCCCAAGGTGGGGGACGTGGTGGATATCCAGCTCGAAACCAAACAGTTCGGCCGCATCGCCGCCCAAACCGCGAAGCATGTCATCCGGCAGGGGATCCGCGAGGCCGAACGGGGCCAGCAGATGCAGGAATTCCAGCGCCGCAACCAGGAACTCGTCACCGCCCTGGTCACCCGGGTGGATCCCAAGACGGGGGCTGCGACGATGGAGTTCGGCAAAGCCGAAGCCGTGCTGCCGAAGAGCGAGCAGATCGGCGAGGAAGAGCTGCACGAGGGAGATCGCGTCAAGGTGTATGTCGTGGATGTCCGTGAGGGCGAAAAAGGCCCGCGCGCGCTCATTTCTCGGACCCATCCGGGTCTTGTTAAACGCCTGTTTGAGATGGAAGTGCCCGAAATTTTCGGCGGGGTCGTCGAGATCAAGGCCGTCTCCCGCGAGGCGGGGTCCCGTACCAAGCTGGCCGTTCAGGCGCACGACGAGAACGTCGACGCCGTGGGCGCCTGCATCGGTCCGCGCGGCGCCCGCGTGGCCGGCATCGTGGACGAGCTGGGCGGGGAAAAGATCGATATCGTCGAATACAGCGACGATCCGGAGAAGTTCATCGCTGCCGCCCTGTCCCCGGCCAAGGTCCTGTCGGTCGAGGTGGATCCGGACGGGGCGCGGAGCTGCCGCGCCACGGTGCCCGATTCCCAGCTGTCGCTGGCCATCGGCAACAAGGGCCAGAACGCCCGCCTGGCGGCCAAGCTGACCGGATGGAAAATCGATATCCGGCCCGAGAGCGGTTTCTACGGCGAGGAAGAAGCGTAATCTGGGTTCCGCCGGGCAACCGGCGTTTGTTCATAGATCAAAGCGAATGGGAGGCGAACGGCGTGCAGGGAAAACGGATTCCGCTGCGAAAATGCATCGGCTGCGGGGACATGAAGCCGAAAAAGGAACTCGTGCGGGTAGTCAAAAGCCCAGAGGGGGACATTTCCCTCGATCTGACGGGCAAAAAGCCCGGCCGCGGGGCGTATGTCTGCCGCTCGCTCACCTGTCTGCAAACCGCACGGAAAGCGAGACGGTTGGAAAAAGCCTTTTCCTGCCAGATTCCCGCTCCGGTGTATGAGCGCATGGAGGAGGAATTACAGGCAAGTGAAGGAGGATAAGCTCGCAGGCCTGCTTGGACTTTGCAGGCGGGCCGGGAGGCTGACCACCGGGTTCGACGCCGTTTTGACGCTGGCGGCCGCAGGAAAGGCCGCGCTGATTCTGACGGCGGCGGACATATCGGAAAAATCCGGCAAAGAGTTGCGGTTCGCCCTGGCGCGGACCCCCCATCCGCCGGTCCCCGTCCGGTCCATCGGGATGACGAAGGAGGAAGTCGGCCGTGTGCTCGGCCTGCGGAAGCCGGTCGGCATTCTGGCGACGGCGGATGATGGCTTTGCCCGTGCGTTCGGCCGGTGTCTGCCGACGGATGCAGACGAGACCCATGATTTGGAGGAGGAAACGATCCTATGATGATTAAATACCGCGTGAGCGAGGTTGCCAAAGATTTCGGCGTATCCAGCAAAGAGGTTATCGAACTGCTGGCCAAGTACGTGGATACCCCCAAGAAGAGTGCTACGGCGCTGGAGGAAAACGAATTGGACCTGGTGTTCGAACATTTCACGCAGCAGAAGAGCGTGGAGAACTTCGACGCCTATTTCGCCACGGCAGCGGAAAAGACGGCTCCGGCTCCGGCCGCGGAACCGGAAAAAGCCCCGGTCGCCCCGTCCGGCAATGCGCCGGCCCATCCGGCTGCGCCTGCGGCCGCCCGTCCGGCGGCTCCGGCACCAAAGCCACCCAAA
>CABQAA010000364.1 GCA_902461995.1 uncultured Oscillospiraceae bacterium
CGCTCCGCCGATCACTGCGGGCAGCCACCGTCGGCGGCTTTTCCGGTCCGCCCCCTGCCCAAGGCGCTGCCGCACCTGCTCTCCGGCTTCGGGAGTGAAAACGACATCCCGCAGTTCCTGGGCGGCCGCCTCCGGCAGAAGGTTCAGCCGTCTGTCGAGTTCCTGGTCCGTTTTCATGCGGTTGCCTCCTCTCAAAGTAGGTCCCACTCTTTAGACGAGGATAGAAGGGGAAATCTGACGGCGGTTTTAAAAAAGCGGCCATGGTTGTCCATGGCCGCATAGGGGCGTTCCAACACGTCGCGGTTTTATACCCGGATATCCACCGTCACACCCAGATCGTCCCGGTATTTGTCCAGCACCGGCGCGATTTCTTCGGCCAGGAACTCTGCGGTCTGTTCGGGCGCGCGGCCGACATAGCGGGAAGGCTCGAGGACCGCCTCGAGTTCGGGCAGGGTGACGCCGAAGGCCGGATCGCCCGCGATCCGCTCGAGCAGGTCGTTGACCCCGTCCTCCTGCTTGACGCGGCGGGCGGCATCCATGGAATGGGTGCGGATTCGCTCGTGCAGCTCCTGCCGGTCCCCGCCCCGCTTGACGCAATCCATCATGATGTTCTCGGTCGCCATGAAGGGCAGCTCCCGCCGCAGATCCCGGTCGATGACCGCGGTGTTGACCACCAGGCCGTCCACGACGTTGATGACGAGGGAGAGCACCGCATCGGCGGCGAGGAAGCCCTCCGCGACGCTGATGCGCTTGTTGGCGCTGTCGTCGAGGGTCCGCTCAAACCACTGGGTGGCGGCCGTCATGGCCGGATTCAAAGAATCGGCGATGATATAGCGGGAAAGGGAGGCGATCCGCTCGCTGCGCATGGGATTGCGCTTGTAAGCCATGGCGGACGAGCCGATCTGGTGCTTTTCAAACGGCTCTTCCACTTCTTTCAGATGCTGAAGCAGCCGGATGTCGTTCGAGAATTTCGAGGCGCTCTGCGCAATACCCGAAAGGGTACTGAGGATCATGGAATCGAGCTTGCGGGGATAGGTCTGCCCCGATACCGGGAAACAGGAGGCATAGCCCAGCTTTTCGGCGATCCGCCGGTCCAGCTCACGGCATTTTTCGTGGTCCCCCTCGAACAGTTCGAGGAAGCTCGCCTGGGTGCCGGTGGTCCCCTTGGATCCGAGCAGGCGGGCGCCGGAGAGGCGATACTCCACCTCGTCGAGATCCATCAGGAATTCCTGCGCCCAAAGGGTGGCGCGCTTGCCCACCGTGGTGGGCTGGGCGGGCTGGAAGTGGGTGAAGGCCAGGGTGGGAACCGCCTTGTAGGCGTCCGCGAAGCGGGCGAGCAGGGCGAGGACGTTTACGAGCTTTTTCCGGATCAGACGGAGCGCGTCGTAAAGGATCATCAGATCGGTGTTGTCCCCGACATAGCAGCTCGTCGCGCCCAGGTGGATGATCCCTTTGGCCTTCGGGCATTGCTGTCCGTAGGCGTAAACGTGGGCCATGACGTCATGGCGCACCTCTTTTTCCCTGGCCGCGGCCACGTCGTAGTTGATGTCGTCCGCATGGGCGCGCAGCTCGTCGAGCTGTTCGTTGGTAATGGGAAGGCCCAGCTCCTGTTCGGTTTCGGCCAGGGCGATCCACAGCCGCCGCCAGGTCCGGAATTTGTGATCGGAGGAAAAGAGGAACTGCATCTCCTCACTGGCGTAGCGGGAGGAAAAGGGGGTTTCATAAGCGTCATGCATGGGCGTAGACTTCCTTTCTTTGGACCTTGGCCCGCCGCCGGAACGGCGCGGACAGCTTTTTCGGGCTTTATTGTATCATATTGGCCGCCGTTCTTCAAGAAAATCCCGGCAGACGGGTGTGTTTTTGAAGAAAGCGTTGTACTTTTTTCTTCTGTGGAGTACAATGTGGAAAAGAGTTTGTACAAAGGAGGTCTGGGTATGAGAAACTGGCTGACCGGATGGACGGCGGCAGGACTGTCCGTGCTGCTGTCCTTGGGGGCTGCCGCGGAGTCCCCCGCGACAGGGGAGGCGGCGCGTTCCCCTATCCCCTTTATATTGGCGGCCGTCGGCCTGGTATTGGTTGTGGCGATGGTGGCCATCACCATCCTGGGCAAGAAGAAAAACGAGACCCCGCCGCCCGACGGCCCGCAGGGGGCGGAAACCGATGTTCCGCCGATGTCCGCAGATCCAGCTGCGGAAGCACCGCCGGCCGGAGAGCCGGCCCCGGATTCTCCGTCCGACACGGAGGATCAGCCGTAAATAAGCCATGAAAAAGGCCGGATGCACAG
>CABQAA010000365.1 GCA_902461995.1 uncultured Oscillospiraceae bacterium
CCTCCACCGCCCTTCGGGCGTTTTTGAAGGTGACGGCGCCGCCGAGACCGATGCAAAAGCCGCGGCGGATGACCTCTTCGGCCATTTCCACACTGCCCGAGAAGCAGTGGAGCACTCCCGCGCGTTCGATTTTGCCGGACCCGGCGGGGAAATAGGCGGCCAGGGTGTCGAGCATATCCCCGTGGGCTTCCCGATCATGCAGGATGACCGGCATCCGCAGCTCCCGGGCCAGTTCCAGCTGGCGGCGGAACCAATGAAGCTGAACATCCCGGGGACAGGCGTCCTCGTAATGATAATCGAGACCGATTTCCCCGATCGCCACCGTTTTCGGATGATCGGCCAGCCTCCGGATCTCGTCCAGATCCGCATCGGTCATGGCGGCGGCCTCCTCCGGATGGACGCCGACCGCGGCGAACAGACGGGGATACCGCTCGGCGAGCCGCAGGATTTTCCGCGAGGAGGCGACCGAGCTCCCGGCGTTGACGATCTCCGATACGGGATAGTTCCGTCCTACGTCAAACAAGCCTTCGAGCAGCGGGTCCCGACCGGCGTCAAAAGCCTCGTCGTCGTAATGCGCATGGGAATCGAAGATGGTGGGCATATACTCATCCTTTCGGAATTTGACGGAAAAGCACCCTGCCGGAAGAAAGGCCGGCAGGGTGTATTGGCTTATTACCGGACCTGGTCGCCGGGCTGTGCGTCGGGGGCGAAAAGCACCCGGACGGTTTCGTTCCCCTCGCCGTCGGTCCCGGAGGAAGCGAGAATCATCCCCTGGCTTTCCACTCCGCAGAGGACCGCGGGCTTGAGGTTCGCGACCAGCACGATCTGGCGGTCCGTGAGGTCCTCCGGTTTGTACCATTTGGCGATGCCGGAGCAGACGGTGCGGGGAGTGCCGCTGCCGTCGTCCAAGGTCAGCTTGAGCAGCTTTTTGGCCTTTTTAATCGGCTCACAGTGGATGATTTTGGCGACCCGCAGCTCCACCTTGGCAAACTCCTCGATGCCGATCTGGGGCAGGGAGACGATCCCGGGCACCGCTTCGGGCTTGGCGGCGGCTTCTTTTTCGGCCGTCAGCTCGGCGAGCACCTTTTCGGCGTCGATGCGGGCGAAGAGCGGCTCAGGCGCCCCGACAGTGAAGTCCTCGGCCTCGCCGAAGACGAGGGAGTCGTAGACGCTGAGTTCAGCGGATACCTGCAGCTGGGCGAGGATTTTCGCCGCAGAACGGGGCAGGAAGGGCAGGAGTAGAACTCCCAGCATCCGGATGCATTCGAGCAGGTTATAGAGCACCGCTTCCAGCCGGGGCCGATCGTCATCCGATTTTGCGAGGACCCAGGGTGCGGTCTCGTCGATATACTTGTTGCACCGCTTTGCAAGCTCCATCACGGCCGCGAGAGCGTCGGCGTTGTGCCAGACGTCCATGCTGGCCGCCACCTTTTCAACCGTGGCGGCCGCGGCGGCGCAGAGCTCCGCATCGGGACCGTCGCCGGTCTGCGCGGGGCGGCGGACGGTCCCGCCGAAGTATTTCCCCGCCATGGCGATGCTGCGGTTGACGAGATTGCCGAGCGTGTTCGCGAGATCGGCGTTGTAAACGGAAATGAAGCTCTCATAGGTGATGTTGCCGTCCTGGGCGAAGGGAATTTCGGACAGCAGATAGTAGCGTACCGCGTCCACGCCGAAGCGGGCGGCCAGATCGTCCGCGTAAAGGACGTTGCCCTTGGATTTGCTCATCTTGTCCTCGCCGAAGAGGAGCCACGGATGGCCGAGCACCTGCTCGGGCAGCGGCTCGCCCAGGGCCATGAGGATGATAGGCCAGTAAATCGTGTGGAAGCGCACGATGTCCTTCCCAATGACGTGCAGAGCGGCCGGCCAGTACCGCTTATACAGCGGCCCGCTGCCGTCGGGATGATAGCCGAGTCCGGTGATGTAGTTGCTCAGCGCGTCCAGCCACACATAGGTGACGTGTCCGGGATCGAATTCGACCGGGATCCCCCAGGTGAAGGAGGTGCGGGACACGCACAGGTCGGCCAGTCCGGGCTTGAGAAAGTTGTTGATCATTTCGTTGCGGCGGGAATCCGGTTTGATGAAATCGGGATGCTCCTCGTAATACTGCAGCAGGCGGTCCTGATATTTCGTCAGCCGGAGAAAATAGGCCTCCTCGCTCGCATCGGTGACCTCCCGGCCGCAGTCGGGGCATTTGCCGTCCACGAGTTGGGATGGGGTGAAAAAGGACTCGCAGGGGACGCAGTATTTCCCCTCGTACTTGCCTTTATAGATATCCCCCTGCTC
>CABQAA010000366.1 GCA_902461995.1 uncultured Oscillospiraceae bacterium
CACGCTGAACCGCCGTTCCGATTTCGAGGAATACGGTGTGCCGGTCATTGGAGAGATTCCGACCGGGTTCGAACATTGACGCCGAAGCTAACAGGGAAAGGATGAAAAGTATGAGCCAGGAATATCGGTTGAGCCTGCAGGAAAAGCAGGAGCAGGCCTTTGGATTTATTGCCGGAGCGGTACGGGAGCGTCTGGAGAAGGGAAAGCCCTCGGTTATTGCCCTGTCATCCAGCGGCACTCCCAGACGAATTCAGTCGGCGGCGGCCGTCAAATTAGCGGAGCGTCTGAGCCGGCAAAAAAAATGCCTGTTGGTGAAGCTGGAGCTGTCGGCGGAGGGAAAATCTTCCGGCTGGAAGGAAGAGGGAAGCTGTCTGACAGGGACCAATGTACCAGCCGAACAGCTGAAAGCACTGCTGGAGGAAAAAAAGGCACAATTCGATGCTGTGGTATTGGATATCCCGCCGGTAATGTTGTTTTCCGAAGCCCTGGAGTATGCGCGGACAGCCGACCAGCTCTATCTTCTGGAGCGTTACCGTTATACTCTGTACTTCCATTATGAAAAAACTATGGCCCTTTTGCGGGACAGCGGACTGCAGGTAAGCGGCGTAATTGCCTGCCGTTAAAATAATAAGGCGAAGAGGGCGAACCGCATGAAATCCCTTTATTTCATAATCTATGACATGTCGGAAATGGGCGGTATCCAGGGGGTTATCGTGAAAATGGCGAACGCACTCGCTGACCGGGGCTATGATGTCCATATCGTCAGCATGGTGTTGCGGGAGACCATTCCCTGGCACCTGTCTCCTCAGGTGGAGGTACACAACATCAACCGGTCGGACGATTCCTATAATCGTGCGCTGATTACGGGATTTCCGGAGCTCCGTTCCTTTTTTCGAGGACGTAAGGCGGACGTGGTGTTTTTGATGGGCCATTACGCCATCAAATACATTCTCTGTCCCCGGTATACCAAGGCGCGCTTGATTTTCTGTGATCACGGCGCCTTGGCCAATCAGCTGGATAACCGCCGGGTGACCATGCTGCGCTATCTTTCCACGCGGTTTGCCGATCACATTGTCACGCTGACGGAACGCACCCTCCGGGATTATCGGGAGAAGTGGCATATCCCGGCGGATCGTATTGAGTGTATCCCCAACTGGATGGAGGAGCCGGAAGAACAGCCGCAGCCCTATGATATTCGTTCCCGGAAGATTGTGACGGTGGGGCGGTTCACTCCGGAAAAAGGGTTTGATCGCGTCGTAAGAATTGCCGAGAAAGTTTTTCATCGCCACCCGGACTGGGAGTGGCATGCCATCGGTGATGGCGAATGCCGGGAGGAAATTCAGCAGGAAGCCCAGCGTCGTGGAATCGGCAATCAGCTGCTTTTCCCCGGTCAAGTAAACGATATGCCCCAACGGTATCCGCACTACGCCATGTATGTCCTGCCGTCCTATCGAGAGGGGCTTCCGTTGGTTTTGCTGGAGGCCAAGCAGCACCATCTGCCTATGGTGAGTTTCGACTGCCTCACCGGACCGTCGGAGATTATCACCGACGGAAAGGACGGGCTGTTGATCCCCAATGGAGACGAGGAAGCTATGGCACAGGCTGTGTGCCGCCTGATCGAATCGGAGGAAACGCGGCAGGCTATGGCGGAATACCAGGGGGATAAAATTGGACGCTTCCGCAGGGAAGCCGTGCTGGAGCAATGGATTCGTTTGATTGAGAAATGCTGACGATAATCGGAGACGCTCTCCGGGATAGGCGGTTTTGCTTTTGAAACGTGCAAAGAGTTCTATGATGAACATGGGAGCGGGTATCATCGGCCAGTCGCTGGCGCTGGTGGTCAGCTATATTGCCCGCCGCGTTTTTTTGGATGTGCTCAATGCGGATTATTTGGGTGTAAACAACCTGTTTACCAATATACTGTCCATGCTTTCCCTGGTGGAGATTGGCATCGGGCCGGCTATCGTCTACAGTTTGTACAAGCCCCTTGCCGAACATGACACCGCCAAGGTCAAGGTCCTGATGAAACTCTTCCGCACCGCGTATATCCTGATCGGCGTGATTATTCTGGTGCTGGGCGGGGGGCTGACCCCGTTTATCGAATTTTTCATGAAGGAAACCCCTTCAGTTCCTCATGTGCATTTGATTTTTCTGTTTTTCGTAGCAAACACGGCGGTTTCTTACTTCTTTTCCTACCGTCGGTCCCTGATTATCGCCGATCAACGACGGTATATCGATACGTTGGTTCACTACGGATGCTACAGCCTGATGAA
>CABQAA010000367.1 GCA_902461995.1 uncultured Oscillospiraceae bacterium
CCCCCGATGACGAGCAGCGGAATCGATTGTTCCTTCATGGCTCTCTCCACCTTTCCCTTTGCTGGCATCCGGCCCTTATAGTTCGCCCGTGAGCATCCGAGTACCCGGACCGTCCTGTGGGATATCGGCCATCGGCACGCCAAGCTCTCTCGAGAGGATCGCGGTCACGCGCGGGCCGCAGAATCCCCCCTGGCAGCGCCCCATTCCCGCGTTGCAGCGCCGCTTGACCCCGTCGACGGACACTGCGGGGATGGGCTCATGGATCGCCGCGATCACCTCGCCCTCGGTGACGGTCTCGCAGCGGCAAACCACCCGGCCGAACAGCGGATTGTCCGCCGCCATGGAGGCCCGCTCCTCGTCGGAGGCGGAGCGAAACGGACGGGGCCGAGGACAGAGTTTGAAATCCGTGCGGGGTTCGAGCGTCAGCCCCGCCTTTTCGAGCAGCTCCACCCCCACCTTTGCCAGCGCCGGAGCGCTCGTCAGGCCGGGGGATTTGATCCCGCAGAGATTGAAAAATCCGGGCACGCCGGGCGCCTCTTCCGCGATGAAATCGTTCGCACCTCCGGCGCGCGTCCCCACGGCCCGTACCCCCGCAAAATTCCGGATGGATTCCCGCAGGTTGAATCCAGGAACCGACCGCCTCGCCTGCTCCGCCACATAGGCGAGCCCCTCCGCCGTCACGGCGGTATCGTCAGCGTCCTCCTGCGTCACGGCATCGGGTCCCACGATCAGATTGCCGTGAACCGTGGGCGAGACCAGGACCCCCTTTCCAAGACGGGACGGGCACTGGAAAATCGTCGCCTTCGTCAGGCCGCCCTGCGATTTGTCGAGCAGATAGTACTGCCCTTTCGATGGCCGGATTTCGAATGTGTGGGAGGCGATCAAATCGTTCACCCGGTCCCCGTGCGTCCCGGCTGCGTTGACCACAAACCGGCTCCACAGCTCCTGCCCTGCCGCGGTCGTCAGGCGGAAGCCGCCCTCTTCCCGCCGGATGGATGTGACCTCGTGCTCGGGCAGAAACTGACAGCCGTTTACCACCGCCGTCTCGGCCAGGGCCAGCGCGAATTTCCACGGACTGATAATTCCGCCGGTCGGAGCATACAGCGCCCCGGCTACCTCCGCGGCGAGCTGAGGCTCCCGCTTCCGGGCCTCCTCACCCGTCAGAAGCTCGAGACCCGGCACGCCGTTCTGCACGCCCTTGTCGTACAGATCGTTCAAAAGGGGCAGCTCGGCGTCCGACAGGGCCACCACCATTGACCCGTTGTTCCGGTAAGAGACTCCGAGGGCCGGAGCCAATTCCCGGATCCGTGCGTTTCCCTCTACATTGCAGCGGGCCATCAGGGTTCCGGGCTCCGGATCATACCCCGCGTGGACAATGCCGCTGTTGGCCCTGGTCGCTCCAGCCGCCACGTCGTTGCTCTTCTCCAGGAGTGCCGTTTTGACCTCGTACCGGCTAAGCTCAAACGCCAGGGCACAGCCGGTGATTCCGCCGCCGACGATCGCCACATCGTATCTGCGCATCTGTTCCGCCTTTCCGTGCCGAGAAGAAGGCGCAAAAAAACGCACCAAAACAGATCCGCCAAGGCGGACACTGTTCTGGTGCGGCTCTCAACTCTGGCACCTAAACATTCAAATGTAAATATAGTATAGCACCTTTTGTGGCGGCTGTCTATACCCCGGACGGATTTTTTGAGCCTGTCAGCCGGTTGAGACGTTCCGACATGACCAGCATGAGAAGCGCGAAAAACAACAGATACAGCGGATACAGATCGATAGCGCCATGCGAGGCTACGAGCCCGAACAGGGGCGGCATGAAGGTGCTCCCGACATAGGCGCACGCCATCTGAATGCCAATGATCGCCTGCGAATTCTCCTTCCCGAAATTGAACGGGGTGGAATGGATGATTGCCGGATAGATCGGCGCACATCCGAAACCCAGGAGGATCAGCCCGAAAAGCGCCGGCAGATTGGACGGCAGCGGAACGGCGATCAATCCCGCTCCGGACAATGCCATCGCGATGCCGATCCGGATCAGGCGCTTATCCCCAAGCTTGTCGGCCGCGAATCCACAGAGAAAGCGGCCTCCTGTGATGCCGAGATAGATCAGCGAAGCGAACCGGGCAGCGGTATCGGCCCCCACATCACGGACCTGCACCAGATAGCTGCTGGCCCATAGCCCGGCTGTCTGTTCCAACGCACAGTAGGAGAAAAAGGTCACGAGTATCAGCGGCACCCCCCGGATGCGCAGCGC
>CABQAA010000368.1 GCA_902461995.1 uncultured Oscillospiraceae bacterium
AGAGAGGCGCCGGCCTCGGCCCGGCGCAGCGCATTGTCGACGTTTTTCATTTGGCCGAAGGACGGGGCGCCGAAGCGCGCCATCAGCTGATAGGCGGCGTCGGTTTCGTCCATCCGGCGTTTGGCTTCAAATAAAGAGGCTGCGGGCTCGAGTGCCCTGGCCAGATCCGCGGCGTCGGCGCAGCCGGTTTCCTCCGCGAGCAGGCCGAGTACCTTATCGAGCTCGAGTGCTTTGCAATGTCGGTTCATAGGGTCCTCCAAAATATCCTGTCGGATGGGTCATGCATCCGCGTGTCTGTGATGTGAATGTTCAAAATATGTCTAGAAAGCAGATCGCACGGCCTGCCGGTTTAGAGATGGGTACC
The DNA here is from genome assembly GCA_902461995.1 of uncultured Oscillospiraceae bacterium. GTDB lineage: Bacteria > Bacillota > Clostridia > Oscillospirales > Acutalibacteraceae > UMGS1623. The sequence goes on from CABQAA010000368.1 coordinate 365, forward strand.
TGCTGTCCCCATATATTTGAGCGAAGCTCAAATATGTTCCACATCATCCAAAGTATGATAAAACTGCAAAGTCTGGAAATTCCGGCCGAGCTGGCAGAGCAGGAAGGCTTCCGCTGTTTCGGACAGGGAAACGACGGCCTCCGGAGGTATCTGAAATGCAAAGCATTTTTCAAACGGCGCATACACGATGTGCCGCAGCGCGGCCAGAAGCGTCGGGGTCAAAGGCCGGGCGTCGCCCGGCCTTTCGCATTTGGCGCAGCGGAGAACCCCGTCCCGCGGCAGAAGCCACAAGGGAGCACCGGAGTCCTCCCGGCAGGACGAGCAGGCCGTCAAATCCGGCATATAACCGGACAGGGTGAGCAGGCGCAGCTCCACCACCGCTTTGACGGTCCGGATATCCCGCTGATCCTGGGTCAGAAAATGCAGGGCGTTCAGCAGCAGACGAAGGTGCTCCTCAGCGGGTTCCTCCCTGGGAGCGAGCACACCCGCAAGCTCACAGAAATACTGAGCCAGAGCCAGACGGGCGATGTCCCCGTGAATGTCGAAAAAGACGCGCAGCGGGCGCGCGTCCTCGATTATGTATTTGTCCCGGCTCCGGCCTTCACGCAGGGTGAGGCGGGAGTAGGACAGCAGACGGGTGGCGGCGCTGCCCCGGCCCTTGAGCGTCTGCGCCCCCCTGGCGGAGGCGTGCACAGCACCCAGTTCCCGGGTCAGAGCCGTCACAAAACGGTCGGACTCACCGATATTGTTGTTTTCCCGGATGATCAGGGCGTCGGTTATCAGACGCATAGGGTGGTTTCTCCTCCCGTGGACGGGGCGGGGATACGGCGCTGGTGCCGGTTTCGTAGATATCCACGCCGCAGTATCGCAAATAATCCTCTACGCGGCCGGTTTTGGCAAAGGCAGACCAATAGTTGTCCCGTTTCATCCTTCGTCCTCCGATCATGGTTCATCCCGGAGTGCATGCACTCTTCGATGTACCATTACCATGTGCCTAAACGGCCGGAAGATACCCGGAAAACTGTGGACGGCAGGATCTGCCAATTGTGTAAGAGGACGACGCTTTTTTTAAATTACAATTTATATCCGAACCCGGTCAGGAGTCCCTGACGGTTCCGCCAGTCCTCCTTCACTTTGACCCAGCACTGCAGGTTGACCTTGGCACCGAACAGCTCTTCCATTTCCAGGCGGGCGGCGGAGGCGACATCCTTGAGCATGGCGCCTTTTTTGCCGATCACCATACCCTTGTGGCTGTCCTTTTCGCAGAAAATATTGGCCTCGATGTCGAGAATCGGGCCTCCGGCGGATTCCCGCTCATGCATGGATTCGATGGTCACAGCGATGCCGTGCGGGATCTCCTGACGCAGAGACAGGAGCATCTTTTCCCGGATGAGCTCCGCCGCCAGAACCTGCTCGGGCTGGTCGCTGACCGCGTCGTCGGGGAAAAAGTGCGGACTTTCGAAGGCGTAGGACGAGAGCTCGGCCAGCAGATCCTCCACCCCTTCGCCGGTCATGGCGGACAGGGGAAGGATGGCGGCAAAATCCGCCTCCTGGCGCCAGGCGTCGATGCAGGCGAGCAGGGCGGTCTTATCCTCCAGCGTGTCGATTTTGTTGATGGCCAGCACGATCGGCAAATGCTGCTCCGTCAGCTGCCGCAGCAGCTCCCGCTCCTCGTCCCGGACAACCGGGCGGGGTTCCACCACGAGCACCCCCGCATCCACGCCCGAAACCGCTTCGCCGATGGATTTCACCATAAAATCCCCCAGGCGGGTACGGGGACGGTGGGCGCCGGGCGTATCGAGAAAGACGAGCTGAAGCGTTTCCTTCGTATATACGCCCATGATGCGGGTGCGGGTGGTCTGGGGCTTATCGGAGA
>CABQAA010000369.1 GCA_902461995.1 uncultured Oscillospiraceae bacterium
CACCTGGCGGCCGGCGGGATTGCCGAAATCCAGGTATATGTGAGAGCGATCCATCACCACTGTTTTGTCATAGGTGTACCGGATCTTTCCCGTGGCCGCATCCACGCTTTCCTCATAGAGGGGTGTGCCGCGCAGATAGGTCGAGCCGTCGAACATCCGGTAGCCGTTGCTCATCGTGAGGAAATCGTCGCTCTCCTCGTCGCCCGAGGAGGCCGAGCCGTAGAATATAAAGGTGCCGTCATACGGAACCGAATAGTCCGACACCACCAGATCCATATACCCGTCCCCGTTCATATCGATCACCAGGGGGATTCCGTTCAGCCCCACTTTTAGATCGGATGTGATGCCGGGATTATTATAGGGGACCAGGTTCATGTCCCCGGTATTGGTTTCGGAGAGAACCGCGCCGTATGTGTTATCCAGCGCCTGCGCACTGGGGACCAGAATAGGCAGCGAAACAAGCAGCGTGCACAGGGCCAGAGCGATCGCCGTGCCGCGGCGGATGCTATGACAAATCATACGATTTCCTCCCTTTTGCGGTATTGCCGGATGTTTTCCACCCGGTGAAAGGTGATAAAATTGCTGTTATGAAAGCTGTCGGCCCCGTTCCAGGCGGTCCGGGACAGGATCAGCAGCGCATCCCCGTCCAGAATGGCCGCCGGGTATTGGAAAGCCACCTCGCGTGGATCCTTGTCGCCATATGAACAGACGTCCGTCAAATGCTCCCAGTGGACGAGATCCCGCGACCATGCCACGACCAGGATATTCCGGTGGAAAAGGCATTCCGCGTCCCGGATATGGTTATAAACGAGATAATATCCGCCCGCCTCCTCATCCTCGACCAGCTCGAACTTGGACAGATTGCCGGGCAGCTGCGACAGACCGGCGTATTTCAGCGGTTTCTCCGGATCGGCGGGATCCGCGCACAGCAGAAGAGCCTGCCCGTACGGCGGACTGCATCGGGTGGTATCGGTGCGCAGCAGATCGACCAGCGTCCCATCCGGCATCACGGCAGCGTTGCCTTCCAGGCAGTTCAGGCGGTCGGTTCCGATCGAACAATGCCAATTCGCCTGTGACCACACAGGTTTTGTCATCGTCCAGTTTTCCGGGTTCAGCAGATCCGCATCCTGATCGATGGAAAGCAGCATGGGCTGATACCCGCCCCGTTCGGTGCAGCCGAACTCCACGCCGGTCCATAGCCGGTGCCGGTACAGCTGAATGCGTACCGGGGCTTTGTGAAATCCGGGAAAGGAGCGGTGCCCGCTTCCCCGTGCAATCACGGCGGGCGTTCCGAATGTCCGGCCCTCGTCCTCGGATTTTCCAATCAGCAGATCACCGTATTCGGTACTGACCGCCAGCATATAAAGGACGTTCCGATGAACGAACAGCCGGCCCCAAAAACAGGGGAACAACTCGGAAAGATACCGCCATGTCCGGCCCCCGTCCTCCGACCGGAACAGAATGGTCAGATTCTGCGGTGCGCCCCTCGCGTAAACGTCCATCGATGCGAGAAGTGCCCCGGACGGGACTTTCACAAGAGAGGGACTGCATAAAAACCGGCCTGAAAACTGGTAGCAGGGATCCTGCGGATGCAGGTAATTGACCACCCGGCCGGGGATTTCGCCGGTGCGGAACAGGCGCTTGGCGGGTCCGCCCGGACCGGCACATTCCAGCGTCAGCTCATAGTCGCTGTCCGCACACAGCCCGCGGATCACGCCCGTCCGCTCGCGAACCTCCGCCGTCTGCGTCCATCCGTCTTCGGGACGGCAGACCGTGGCATGTACCACCTCCGGCGCCGGCCCCTCTCCGCTCCACAGCCATTCAAATGTCAGATCGTCCCGCCCCGGGGCCAGCCGCACGATATGCAGAGACGGCAGATCCTGCCGGTCAAAGCGGTAGGGGTGATACGACCACGCCGCCTGCCCCTTCATTGCACGGATCTCCGGGCGGCTTTCCTTCTGCGTGTCAAAACCAAAACAAACGCGCTGATGCCGGCCGTCGATACGATGGCGATCGGAAATACCACCCCGGTTGAAGGCTGATCCGGAACCGGGGACGTTGAAGCCGCACTGTCTGTCGATACATCCGACCCGGCTGCCTCCGACGAATCCGTTGGGGCAAGAGAGGCCGCTTTGACACTCATATCTGTAAAAGTGGCTTTTGTCGTGTGAGTGGCCACCGCCATCCACCCTCCGCGGTATTCGGCGGATACATCCAGAGTGCCGACAGCCTGGCCG
>CABQAA010000370.1 GCA_902461995.1 uncultured Oscillospiraceae bacterium
CCAAGATCGCAGAACTGAAAGACGCGATGGAACAGGTGGAGGACGCGATCAAAGCCCATATGGGAGAGCGGGAGGAATTGCTGGTGGACGGGGTCCGGATCCGCTGGACGGCCTATACATCCAACCGGCTGGATGCCGCGGCGCTGCGTGAACGGGAGCCGGATGTCTATGCGCGCTACCTGAAACCCGTCGGCGGACGCCGTTTTTCCATTACATAAAGACCATGCCGTCAGGCCCTGTCCTTTGGGACGGGGCCTTTTTCTGCTTTGTGCGGAATAAGGTCGGCGCGTCCATACGAACCGTGTTCAGCCCTGTTCGGAGAGGGGGTTACAATCCTCTCCGGTTTGACATTTTCCGAAGAAAAGGATATAATACGATATTGCGTGTACATCGATCGTTCTCCCATTTCGTTGGAATTAAGAGGAGTCACGGGAATGCAGATGCTTGTTTTGTCCAGCTATGTGGTGGATAACGCCAAGGCGAATGTCGGCTTCAATCGGAAATTTTTAAAATTGGCGACATCCTGCTGTGAAAAAACCGTGTTCATCACCTCCAATTACCCGCAGGAGCTTCTGGCGGATCTGCCGAAGCTGGACGTCGAAAACATCCCCTATCAGTGGGATTCCTCCCAAAAGAAAAATCTTCCCCGGTATTTCAAGATGCAGTGGAAGGCCATCGGCCATATCCGCCGCCATTATACAAAGGGCATGCCGGTGGTGTTTTGGCTGAGCGGCCCGATGATCCTGCCCTTTCTTTACTGCAAACTGACGAGAAAAAAGACCGTGGTGTTCCTTTATGGCAACACCCGTTATAAACAGGACAAGCCCTCTTTATATACCTCTTTGATTTCCGGTATCATGTCGTTCATGGCCCGCCATGCGGATCAAATCGGCGTGGAGACGCCGTCGGTCCTGGGGCAGTGGGCTCTCCCCGATCGCTGCCGGGACAAGGTGTTCGATTTGCATCTCTACGTGGACGAAAGCGAAGAGGCGTCGCTTCCCTATGAGCAGCGGGAGGCGGTCGTGGGAATGGCCTGCCGTCTGCAGGACAACAAGCATCCGCTGGAATCCATCGAAGCGTTTCACCGTCTGCGGGAGGACTATCCGGACTGGAAGCTGGAAATCGCGGGAAATGGCCCGGATTTCGCCGCCTGCCGTGCTCTGGTGGAGGACCTGGGCGAGCAAGACCGGATTGAATTGCTCGGCTGGGTGGACAGCCGGGATATGGCGGTGCATTATGGGCGCTGGCGCCTGCTTCTGTTTCCCTCCAATTACGAGGGGCTGCCCAATTCGGTCATCGAAAGCCTCCGTTGCGGCACTCCGGTGCTCGCATCCCCGGTCGGTGGGATTCCGGATGTGATCGAGGACGGGGAAAACGGCTGGTTTTTACACGGCACGACCGCCGAGGCGATCGAGGACGGTCTGCGCGGTTTTCTGAAGCGTGAGGACGCCGCAGCTGTCAGCTGCCGGGCGGAGGAGGCCGCGTGCCGGGCATTTTCGTTTGACGATGTGCTCGGCCGTTTCCGCCATGTGTTCGGGGTGGATGAGCCCGCCGGATAACGGAAGAAAAGAGGTGCGGACATGGAACTCATCAGTGTTGTGATCCCGATGTATAACGCCGAACGGACCATCGTGCGCGCTCTTGACAGCGTGCGGGCGCAGACCTACCGGAATCTGGAACTGATTTTGATCAGCGATGGATCGACGGACCGCACGGCGGCCCTGGCCAAGGAATATGTGGAGCGGCACGGGCTGTCCGCCGTCGTGATAGACCGGGAAAACCACGGGGTTTCCTATACCCGCAACGAGGGCATCCGGCTGGCGCACGGTACCTACATCGCCTTTCTGGATGCAGATGACGAGTGGCTTCCGCACAAGCTCGAACGGCAGATGGCCTGTCTGCGGGAAACGGGAGGGCGTTTTGTCTCCTGCCTGAAGACCGAGGCGGCGGGGGAGCCATCCGTTGCGGTCGTGACCCTGCGGCAGATGCTGTTCCGGAATGCGGTTTTCACCAGTGGTGTGCTGGCGGAGAAGGCGCTGTTCGAACAGGTTGGCGGCTTTGACGAAACCATGCGGTATGCGGAGGATTACAACCTCTGGCTGCGGATTGCCTGCGAGGAGCCGATCCGGGTGGTGGGCGAAAAGCTATTGATTTATGAGGATGACGCGGCGTATGCGGGCAGGCAGAGTCTATCCGCCAACCTGAAGGA
>CABQAA010000371.1 GCA_902461995.1 uncultured Oscillospiraceae bacterium
CGGGCAAACGCATAATAATCGGCATCCTGTGCGTAAAAACGGTAGCGCACGGTAAAATCGAAATCCAGCAGGCCGGTGGTCTCGAGGTGGCTGGCCTTGTCCTTGGCATACGGGCCGTAAATATTCACCATGGCATACTGCATGGTGTCGGCGGAGGCGTACACGGCGTTGTACAAGCCCCCCGAGCCGTCCCCGGCGCCGCTTTTGAGGCTGACGGAGATATCCGCGAGCTCGGCCCCGCTGTCGATCATCGCCAGGAATCCCGACGTCCGGCCCTGTTCGTCCCGTCCGTACAGGCCGAACACCGGCATGGTGACGGGCTCCTCATAATCGGACTTTTGAAATTTGGTCTCAAAGAGATCGTTGCCGTAAACCGCGCGGCTGTAGGACGGATAGGCGCCGTTGAAGGAATCCATGGCGATGAGCATACCGGCGCCGTCCGGCACGAAGATATAGCCGTCGTTGTCCTCGCCGGCCCGACAATCAAAGGCCGGGAAGACGCTGACCCGCTGCAGGGTGTAAAAATCGTTGCCGTTTTTTTGCTCATACACCGGGATGTTGACGGTCAGCTCGCCGTTTTGGAAAGTGATCTCCATGTACACCGTGAAAGCGGCCGGCTCCTTGAACTCGGTGGTGATGCCGTACATGTCGTTGTCCGCCACCAGCTCCTCGGAGGTGTAGGCGATCGCCTGCGTGAATTCCACCAACGATTTGACGACCGAGGCGGGGGGCAGGCCGGAGGATTTGCTGTAATAGTAGCCCTTGGTAGCATCCTTGGCGTAAAAGGCTCTGAGCGCCCGGCTATACAGAGCCGACTGCTCCGCCGAGATATCCCCCTGTTCGGTCAGTGCCTCCAGGCGGCCGGCGAAGATCTCCTCATATCGTTCGATGGAGATATACCGGGGGATGTATTCATACAGACGGTAAATATCCGTCTCCTGAAAATCGAATTGGATCCGCACGCCGTTTTCAATCCGTTTGAGTGAATACCACTGTCTGGAGACAGAGTTGGTATAGGCATCCCATTCATAGCTGGTCTGATCCCGGCTCAAAAACCGGATCGTCAGCGGCGATTTGGCGGCGGGAGGGGCTGCGGAATCGGTATACAGGGAATGGAAGGTGCGGCCCGCCGCCTCGTCTGTGACCTGGACGTCGAGGGTCTGCGTATCGATTGCCACGCGGTACCCGTCTTCCCGCACCAATTCCACCAGTCCATCCTCGATGCCGATGTCGCCGGTTGCGGGCGAAAGGGAGCGATGCGCCGGCGAGGCAATGGTTTCCGCCCGTACACAGGCGCGGACGATATAAATTGTCACGGGATAAATCAGAAGGACCAGCGCCAGCGCCGCCGCCACCTTGACGACCGACACCCGCCGCAGCCTTTTCCGCATACTCATGATCATTCCTTTCCATCATGCTGCCGGACCGGACCGATGCGCCGGGGTATCCAGCCTGCCGGTTAAAAAGACCCCGCTCCTCTGCGGGCGCCTACCTCCTGTTCATCAGCTCCAACGCCACGGTGGAAAAGAACCCGACCAGCTTGCTCATGATCTGCAGATACAGCATGCCGATAAACAGGATCACCAGCGCGGCGGCAACCGTGGCGAGGAGGGTCAGGACATTTTTCGCCGGGAGGTATTCATGCACGACGCACAGGCCGCAGAACGTCAGGAAGCAGAACAGCACCATGCCGAAACCGCTGATGACGTTCAGGATCACGAGTTCCTCTTTGACGACCACATTGGACAGGAGAGTGTAGAGGATGTCGGTGAGGATTTTGGGAAGCAGCGCGTAGGCCAGCACCATCGCCACGTCGCCCATGGATCCGTTGCCGTCGAACAGCGTGGTCACGCTCCAGTTGGAGAGCGAAAAGAGCAGAAACGGAAACAAGGAAAACACGAACACCACCAGGTTGTTGGTGCCGTAAGGGTCCGCCCCCACCAGCATGCCGGAGTAGTAGGTCCTTAGAATCTGCACCAGGCCGTACAGCAGGTACAGCAGGCTGATCAGCACCCAATTTTTCCGGCGGTGGAAGCGCAGCTCGTAAAACCCGTTGAACGGGTGGAACAGGGTGTAGAACAAATAGCGGGTATCCCCCCACAGCGTTTTCACCCCACTCCCCCCTTCCGTCTGGCATAGCGGACCTCGGTGTAGATGAAGGCGGCCGCCAGGAGGAAAAAGGCCGCGACGAACCAGCCGAA
>CABQAA010000372.1 GCA_902461995.1 uncultured Oscillospiraceae bacterium
CATTCTCGTGTGCGAAGCCTGTGAATTCAAAGATCACTATCTCGAAATGGCTCCCGCCGTCTCGGTCATCCTGAACATCGACGCGGACCATCTCGAATACTTCGGTTCTCTCGACAACATCATCCGCTCTTTTCACCGTTTTGCAGATCTGACCACCGGAACCCTGCTGGTCAACGGCGACGACGCCAACACCATGCGGTCGGTTGAGGGGATCGATGATAAAACCCTTATCCGCTTCGGCTTGACCCGCGAAAACGACTGGTACGCGGCGAACATTGCGCCCGACGGCCCGTATGGACAGTACGATCTCTGCCACAACGGAGCGTTCGTGACCCGTATCCGGCTCAGCGTGCCCGGCCGGCACAACATCGCCAATTCCGTCGCCGCGGCCGCGGCCGCCAGCCTGCTCGGCGCCTCTCCCGAGCAGATTGCCGCGGGACTCGAGAGCTTCACGGGGGCTGGCCGCCGCTTCGAGAAGATCGGCACGGCTGGAGGCGTTACGATTGTGGACGACTATGCCCATCATCCGACCGAGATCGCGGCCACACTGGAAGCGGCCAAGTCCCTCCCCCACCGCCAGGTCTGGGCCGTGTTTCAGCCCTTCACGTTTTCCCGGACCGCCCGTCATCTCGACGGCTTTGCCAAGGCACTGTCCGCGGCGGATGTCGCGGTGGTCAGCGACATCATGGGGTCCAGGGAAGTGAACACCTGGAATGTCTCTTCCAGCCAAATCACCGACCGGTTGCCCGGATCCCATTATATCCCCGATTTTGAGGGGATCAGCCGCTTTGTGGCGGACAACGTCGCAGACGGCGATCTCGTCGTGACCATGGGCGGCGGCGACATCTATAAATGCGCCCGGATGATCCGGAAAAAGCTGGAGGAAAAGGTGACCACGCCATAACCAAAGGCTTTCGTGCCGCGGCACGGCGTGTCTCCCCATCCGTCCATCGCCGTCACACTTTTATAAATTCATCGGTATATTCGACGGAATGTCTTGAACAGCAAAGGCTGCGGCACAACATGCCGCAGCCTTTTATCTTCATTTTATGCCGGATCGGCCAGGCGATAGGAAAACTGGCTGATATCATAGACGCCCGAGCGCATGACGTCCGCGTATTTCATTGCTTTGCCGAGGCCGAGCGCTACACAGTCCTCGGGGTTTTCGGCCACCCGGCAGTCCACTCCCGTGCTTCTGGCGATCATTTTGGCCATCCCTTTGAGCTGGGACAGCCCGCCCGTCAGCACGATGCCGCCCGCCATCACATCTCCGGCCAGCTCCGGCGGGGTGTTTTCGAGCACCCGCTGCATCACGCCCACGATCTCCCCGAGGGGTTCCCCGATCGCTTCGTATATGTCCCCGGACGTCACCGTACAGACCGCCGGAAGACCGGTAACGGCATCCCGTCCCGGGACCTTCATCGTTTTCTCCGGCTCCTCCGGCAAAGCGGTGCCGATGGTCTTTTTCACCTGCTCGGCTGTCAGGGACCCGATGACGTGGTTGTATTTGTTCCGCATGTAGCGGATAATGGCCTCGTCCATATCGTCGCCGCCCACTTTGGCGGAAACCGAGGAGGCCACCCCCCGCAGCGTCATCACGGCCACATCGACCGTGCCCGCGCCGAGATCAGCCGCCATGCAGCCCCTGGCCGCGGCCACATCCAGTCCGGCCCCCACCGCCGCGGCGACCGATTCCTCCATCAGGATCACCCGGCGGACGTTCGCCGCTGTGACCGCCTCCAAAACCGAACGCTGCTCCACTTCCGTCACCGCCGCGGGCACACTCACGGCCGCGCGGGGCTTGAGAACTTTATACGCGCAAACTCTGCCCACCAGGTATTTGAGCATCCGCTCGGCGTATTCGTAATCGGAGATCACGCCCTTGGACAAGGGCCGGACCACCACGATCGAAGAGGGCGCCCGTCCCTGCATGGCGTACGCCTCCCGGCCGCAGGCGATGAGCCGGCCGCTTTTTTCATCCACGGCCAGCACGGCCGGCTCCCGGAGCACAATGCCATGCCCCGCCGCGTATATAACCACCTGGGAGGTTCCCAGGTCAATTCCCAGATCCATACCGGGCATAGAGACGCCCCCTATTTGTCGAAATTTGCGACTTTAAGCTGATTATACGACAAACCCGCTATTTTGACAAGCGGGAACGGGTGGCAGACAGGGCAAACACCTCCGCTGCCCC
>CABQAA010000373.1 GCA_902461995.1 uncultured Oscillospiraceae bacterium
CTCTTCTTCCAGAAATACCTCACCGGCCACCACGTACAGCAGCTCATAGCTGTCGATGGTGCGGGCGGGATGGCGCCATTCTTCTTCCGTGGCAAACAATCCGCCGTAAATATACGTCACAGTCAGCGCAGGATCGGCCATCAGCTGAATCATCTCGGATTCTCTCCCTTATTTCCCCTTTTTTGTCCTTGTACGGCGGCACGGGATTTCGTTATTATAATACCGGAGCTCCCGATTCTTTGCAATATTAAAAGGGAAATGGAGAGTGAAACCTATGACGCACTGTCAGCAAGTATCCTTTGCCGATGTGGAACTCGATCGCGGATTTTGGCACGATCGACAGGAACTGAACCGGACGGTCACCATCCGGAATGTTTGGAAGCGCTTTGAAGAAACCGGACGGTTTGCGGCGTTTCGCTTCGACTGGAAAGAGGGAATGCCGAACAAACCTCATTATTTCTTTGATTCCGATGTGGCCAAATGGATGGAATCCGCTGCCTTCATCCTCCAGAAGCATCCGGACCCCTGGCTGGAAGAACGGGTGGACGAGCTGGTGGATCTGATCGAAGCCCACCAGCAGGAGGACGGCTATTTTAACGTCTGGTTTACCGTCATCGAACCGGGAGAGCGCTTCCGCCACCGGTTTGCTCACGAGCTGTACTGTGCCGGTCATCTCATCGAGGCCGCCGTGGCCTATGCCGACGCCACCGGCAAAGAGCGGTTCTTAAACGCCATGTGCCGATACGCGGACTGTATTGCCCGCACATTCATGGAAGAAGCGTCGCCGCCCTTCCTCACGCCCGGGCATGAGGAAATCGAACTGGCCCTGGTCAAGCTGTACCGCCGTACCGGCGAAAAGCGGTATCTTCGCCTGGCCCAGTGGTTTCTGGACCAGCGGGGGAACAACGACCGGGATCCGGCCTGTATGGGAGACTGGGAGCGCCCCAGCTACACCCAAAGCCATTTGCCAGTTCGGGAGCAATTCACCGCCGAGGGGCATGCGGTACGGGCCTGTTACCTGTACAGCGGCATGGCGGATGTGGCTTTCGAAACCGGGGACCAAGGCCTGCTGACAGCCTGCAAGGCCCTTTTCCGCAATATCACCGAACGGCGGATGTACATCACCGGAGGCGTGGGTTCTTCCCGGAACGGGGAGGCCTTTACCAAGGATTTCGACCTGCCGAACGGCACGGCCTATGCGGAAACCTGTGCCGCCATCGCCCTGGCCATGTTTGCCGCCCGGATGCAGCGGATGGAGATAGACGGCCGGTATGGCGACACGGTGGAACGCATTCTGTACAACGGCTTTCTGTCCGGGCTTTCCCTGGACGGCCGCAGCTTCTTTTACGAGAACCCCCTGGAAATCGACCTTCATCGCCGCGGGCGCGACACGTCGGTAACGGGAGGGGAAACCCTTCCCATTACCCAGCGGGTCGAAGTGTTCAACTGCTCCTGCTGTCCTCCCAACGTGACCCGCCTGATCGCTTCCATCGGCGACTATCTGATCTCATACGACGACAGCCGGCTGTTCATCCATCAGTACATGTCCGGCACCGTCCGCTTTCAGGTGGGAAACCGGCCCATCACCGTCCGGCAGGAAACACGTTATCCCGCGGACGGCCGCATTCGTCTGACCGTCACCGGAGCGGACGGTATGGCCGTATGTCTGCGCATCCCCGGCTGGTGCCGCCGCTACACCCTGCTGTATAACGGACAGGCAGTGGAAAACGCCCCGGAAAACGGCTATGTGCCGGTCGTCTGCCGCGGCGATGCGGCCGAACTGGAGCTTGACCTGGATATGCCCCCCGTGCTGATGGAGGCGGATCCCCGGATCCACGCCGACGCCGGCCGGGCCGCCCTGCAGCGGGGACCGGTGGTATACTGTCTGGAAGGAGCGGATCATCCGGGCGGGGTGCATGATCTTCTGGTGGACGCCCGGGGCGAGATCCGGACGGAGGAGGATCCGGCCATGCCCCTTCCCGTCATCAAAGCTTCGGGCTGGCGGCGTACAGGTTCGGAAACCGGGCAGCCGCCCTACCGTCCCCTTGACGACGATCTTCAGCCGCAGGAGCTGACCTATATCCCCTATTTTGCTTTTGCCAACCGGGGTGAAAGCGATATGCTGGTTTGGGTGCCGGTTCGCCGGTAA
>CABQAA010000374.1 GCA_902461995.1 uncultured Oscillospiraceae bacterium
GGCGACGCAATATGAGCCAAATTATACAAAATACAAGCCAAAGAGCTTGTATGCTTTGATAATTATATCCTATCGGGAATCGGAATTCAATAAAAAAAGTATGAACATCAAAAAAATCCTCCTCTGCACCAACTGCAGAGAAGGATTTTGTGGGTTATGTACAAAAGGGCATGCACGAGGCTACGCTTTACGCAGAATAATGGGAAGAATCCATGTCAAGATTGACCAGACCATCAGATAAGCCAACGCATACAGCGGCGGGAATGGCTGACCCGAACTGAAGGCAAGATAGCCGCCGAGCACCAGTCCGAGCACCCCGCCAACCACCTGAAGCACCACGGCCAGCGCCACTCCGGTACGCAGCCGGCTGCAGCGGGTCAGCGAATCCGCCATTCCTTCCAGGCGGCCGTTCGAGGCGAGAACCGCCTCGGATTCCGGCTCGCAGCCCTTGATGAGTCCGCTGTACGTCCGGCCCGCCGTGGCCCCCAGCACTTCGACGTAATACCCATCCAAATCGTAAACCGAACAGACAAGCTCCTCCGTCACATTGGGATCACAGGTGCGCACAAGCAGCGTAATACCCCGCTTCGTCAGCGCACGCAAAGCACGAGCCATGCCTTCGTCCGCTACGTAACTGATGACGAACATCGCCGAAAGCTCCCCGCCGATGGAAAGATAGACGAGTTTGCGGCCGTCTTTTGCATACCGGCCCTCATAGTCGCGGGACGGGACCTCCACGCCGTGGTTCTCCAGCAGGCGGCGGGAGCCGACGAGGACACGCCGGCCGTTGACCCAACCCGAAAGCCCCATCTCCTGCTCATACACGAGGGTATCGACTTCCTGCAGGATATCCACCTTATTCTCAATCACCCGCCGGAATACGCTCGACAGCGGTCCGCCCGCCCGGATGGTGACCGAGGCCGCGTCCAGGATCGCCTCATCGATCCGGGCACCGGAAAAAGTTTTGATCCCGTGAAGCAGAACGCTTTCACTCGGAAAAAGCTCCAGTGCATCCACGGCCAGAGCGTGCAGATCTCCAAATTCCTCCACGGCCTTCCAGCCGGAGAGCATGCCGCCCCAGCGCAGGCTTTTCTTCGCCGCCCGCAGCAGAGGCAGATTGGCCGCCGTCACCGCCGCCACGGGCGCCGACAGGCAGAGCATACCGCAGAAGAGCGTCACGGCGTTCATCCACGCTTCCACACCCGTGACCACCAAATAAACGGCCGCGGTAGCCAGGGCGGCGGCCAACGTCAGCGGGACAAAGGCCCGCATCGTCCGGTCGCAGGCGTCCGGCGCATACGAATGCTCGAGAAAATGGGATAAAAACCCGGAACGTCTGAAATAGGCCACCTCGGGTTCCCCCATGGCCACGGCCGGGCGGCCGATCTCAACGGCTGCGTGCGGATCGTCAATCAGACGGGCCGCATATTTTTCACCCGGATGGGAAACAAACCGGAAATTCTCGCTAATCCGTGCGATCCGCATCTGTTTGCCGACCGAACCGAGCAGAACACCCAGCCCCGCCACACCCGTCATCAGCGAGACAGCACCGTCTGCAAGAGCGCCGGTGTTGGTAAACTGCAGAGCGGTGTGGATCATCACCACAAGGGACGCCAGGGACACGGCGGTATCCGCATCCGCTTTCATACGGAAAAGTCCGGCAAGGCCCCCGCCAACCATCCGATGATTGAGCACCAGCATCACGCCGAGGACAAACAGATGGATCGAGAGATACCAAATCGGGTCGATCGGCAGGACCGGGGTCAGAAACGCCAGAACCGTCAGCCACAGCAGTACGCCTTCCAGCACGCCCGAGAGAGCCAAAACGATCCACCCTGTCCGCCGGCGGTATGACAGCTCGCTCTGCACCGCATCGGTATCCGCGTAGCTCGTGTAATCCTCCAGCTCAACATCCTCGAATTCCTCGGCTTCTTCGGCGGGATCGTTGTCTTCTTCCTCCCCCGCCAGCTTGAAACCGCCCGCCTCTTTCAGCCTCTGCCTGGCGAAGTGCTCCATTTTTTCCTGCCGCACTTTGGACAGACGGGCCTCGAGCTCTTCCTCACTGTCCGGCCGGTCATCCATCAGTTCGTCGAGATGGAGCTGGTCGGTTTCCAGCGGATCGTCCGGCTCGAA
>CABQAA010000375.1 GCA_902461995.1 uncultured Oscillospiraceae bacterium
CAGCAGCTCCTGTGTGTGCTGATACTTCCCGGACATAATAATCCCCCCTAATGTAGTTCTTCCATTTTCCTACATTAGGGGGGATTTGTCTATTGTCCGGTTTTACTGGAGCAGTTCATTTGGCAGGTCCCGGGGTTTTTTATCGGGCTTTTTTTCGCCGGAGGCGGGATAGGTGCCGGCACAATTTTTCAAATTCGTCGTAGTGGAGACGATCCGGATCCCGCCGGCGCTTGGTTTCGATCACCGGCGTCCACCGCGCGTACTCCTCCAGTATAAAGCCGCCGGCCATCCGGTTCAGTGTGCGGATGTCGTAGATGCCGGAGTTGACGCCCACGGCGAAATGCTCGATCCGAGAGAGCGCCAGAGTGGCGGTGTGCCGTTCCCCCTTTTCGGAAAGGGCGTATGAGAGGGCGTCGTCCCCGAAGGAAAGTTCCTTATACGCGTCATCGGCAAACACCGCCTCCTCGAGTTCATCGAAGGCGTGGATGGTGGCCTCGCGACGGCTACGGGATCGTTCGGCGAAAAACTGCCAAACCGAGAAAAAGAAAGCGGCAAGCGCGATAACCAGAGACAGGATGCTCAGGATCATTTCCATATTCCTTCTCCTTACAGCGGGACGTTATGGCCAGAATGCGGGCGGAACGGCGGCATCCCATCCGGTGAGTTCTTCTATCTTCGGGATCAAGGCTCTCGCAGCGCGGGCGTGAGCGGCGAGGGTCGGATGATTGCACGCACCCTGTTCCTCCGGATGCGGATAAACGGAGGGAAGCAGCAGCAGGTCCACAAGGGGATCCTCCGCACGGACGGTGGCGACGGTCTTCTGTACGGCGGGGATGAAGTCCTCATCCATCAGCCCGTAGACCCAGAGCAACCGGGCGGAGGGATACACCCCGCGGAGCCGGCGGAGAAAGGCGACGGATTCGCGGACGAATTCCGCCTCTGGGACCTCACCGCCCCGGTCGTTGGTGCCGACGTTGATGAGTACCAGGTCGGGCTGCCAGATGGAAAAATCCCAGGGAACCGGGTGAGTCAGAGAGGTTTCGAAGAACCAGCGGGCGATGGGCTGTGCCCGGCTGCCGTCACAGTCGCTGACCATCCCCCGTCCCGACCGGCAGAGGTAATGGGCGTCGGTGCCGAAATGGCGGGAGACGAGAGCGGCGTATGTTTGGGTGCTGTCCTCGGTTGCAGGGGAGAAGGGATCCGCCGGATCCGTGCTCAGGTTGCCGAACCCGCAGGTGATGGAGTCTCCGATAACCTCCAATCGGCGGGACGGAAGGGGCAGCGGCGGAAGCAGGCGGGCCTGATCGTCCAGATAGATGCCTTCCAGAAACAGGGAAATATCGTCGAGCAGCTCGGTCATCTTAATCAGGCGGACCGTGTGTTCTCCGGAAGACCGCAGATGGATATCCAGCGCGAGATGCCCTTCCCCGACCGGAAGCATCCGCCGCGGTTCGGCGTCGATCAGGATGCCTACATAAGGGACCTGTCCGCCGGCAGGCAGGGCAAATTGAAACGTCAGGTGGTTCCCCTCAAATCGGAAAGAAACCCCGGTATTGGTCCAACCGAGCCAGAGGCCCCCGCCTTCGGGTACGATCCGGCCGTGAAGGGTGACGGCATCGGCTGTCAATGGTATGCGCTGCATGATGATTCCTCATTTCGGTGCGGCATTTGGCCCTATTTTAACCGTTTCTTGCAGGAATCGCAAGAGCTTTAGCGAAAAAACGGCACGAATCGGGTTATTCCAATCCGTATTAAAAATCCCCCGCATTCCCTCCTTCGGGGATGCGGGGAGTTTGCTCTTTTGGCGGATTGCTGTATTTTCGGAAAGAGAAAGGAGAAAGGGCGGAGGAAAGGAAGAAATTTCTTGGAAACTCACACAATTTTGCACGCATTTTTTTGGACCGGGCCCTTGCAATTTCCGCTAAGACCCGATATAATAGGTTCAAGTGGTGAAAAGTGCATCTAAGTGGTGGATTGTGGTGAGTTTCAACACTTTCCACCGAGTTTTCCACCGCGGCAAGCACTTTTCACCGGTTCCACGAAAGGTTCCCCCGCTTTTCCACAGTTGGACAAGCCGTGGGGGGATGCCGACAGAGAAGAAGGTACGCGGATGCTTTATGGCCGTTACCAACA
>CABQAA010000376.1 GCA_902461995.1 uncultured Oscillospiraceae bacterium
GCAAAATCCACTCGACGGCAAGGCCGCCCGCCCGGACGGCCTCAAGAATCGAGTCCGCCTCGTCTCCGGGATCGATCACCGCCGCTTTCCCCTTGTCGTCGGACAGCAGATAGCAGTTCGCCTGCATGGGGCCCAGGGGCAGACACCGAATCGTCACGAAAACTCCTCCTAGCGTCATTTAGCCGCGTTTTCCGGCCGCCTTATGCGTCCAGTCCCGGGTATCGAGCAGAATCGTGACCGGGCCGTTGCCCTCCATCGACACCTGCATGTGCGCGCCGAACCGGCCGGCTTCCACCTGGGAGACGCCCAGACGGACCAGTTCCTCCATATACATCCGGTACAAAGGCTCCGCCGCGTCCGGCCGCGCCGCGCCGAAAAAATCGGGACGGCGGCCGTGATGACAGTCCGCGCATAACGTGAAATTAGAGACCGCAAGCACGGCACCGCCCGTATCGAGCAGAGAGAGATTCATCTTGTCCTGTTCATCGCAGAACACCCGCAGCTCCGCCGTTTTTTTCGCCATCAGGGCGGCAAGCTCGGGCGTGTCGCCCTGTTCCACCCCGAGGAGGACCAGCGCGCCCGGTCCGATTTTCCCCACCGTATCGCCGTCCACCTGCACCCGCGCGGAAAATACTCGCTGAAAAACCGCTTTCATCCGCCTGATTCCTTCCCTTGTCACACGCCGCTGCGCTCGATTTTGGTCACGCCCCGGACACGTTCCAGCCGGGTGATGACCTCCTGCAGATGCCCGAGGCTGTTGACCCCGACCGTCAGGGTCATGACGGTGTGCCCGTCCTGCGGTTCTCTGGCGTTGATGGCGTGGATCATCACGTGCATCGCGGCGAGCTGGGTGGTGATATCCGCGAGCAGCTCCATCCGGTCGAGCGCCTCCACATGCAGCGTCGCTTTGAATTCGTCCTTGACCGAATCCTCCCAGGACACCCGCACCCACCGTTCCGGTTCGGGCGCCGAGGCGAGATCCCGCGGTACGTTGACGCAGTCCTTTTTGTGGATCGACACACCGAACCCGCGGGTGACGAATCCGATGATATCGTCTCCCGGGACCGGATTGCAGCAGCGGGCAAACTTGACCAGGCAGTTGTCCATATCGTCGATGACGACGCCGCCGTTGTTCCGATGCTTTCGGGGGGCGGTGATGACGTCCTCCGGCAGCAGGATTTTCTCCGCCTGGACCAGTTTCAGATAATCCTCTTTCATCCGGGGCATGATGCGGGACAGCAGTACCCCGCCGTAGCCGATCGCGGCATAGAAATCGTCGAGGCTGGCGCAGTGCTGTTTTTTGACCTGTCCCTGGATGAACTCGGCCATCCTATCCTCGGACAGACGGATGCCGTTGCGGGAGAGCTCCCGTTCCAGCTCTTCCCGGCCCTGCTCGATGTTTTCCTCCCGGCGTTCTTTTTTGTACCAGGCCCGGATCTTGTTCC
This sequence comes from uncultured Oscillospiraceae bacterium, assembly GCA_902461995.1. GTDB lineage: Bacteria > Bacillota > Clostridia > Oscillospirales > Acutalibacteraceae > UMGS1623. The sequence goes on from CABQAA010000376.1 coordinate 1,446, forward strand.
GGGCCTCGCCGGTTTTGACCAGGTTCAGCCAGTCCCGGCTGGGGCCGTGCCCCTGCACCGAGGTGGTAAGGATTTCCACAATTTCGCCGGTCTTGACCTCGTAATCCAGCGGCACGATCCGGCCGTCCACCTTGGCCCCCACCATGCGGTTGCCCACGGCGGAGTGAATCGCGTAGGCGAAATCGATCACCGTCGCGCCGACCGGCAGGGTGATGACCTCTCCCTTCGGAGTGAAGACGAACACGTCGTCGGAAGAAAGATCGGTTTTGATAGAGCGAACGATATCCTCGGCATCGTCGACATCCTTCTGGTTCTCGATGAACTGCCGCACCCAGGCGAGCCGTTCCTCCAGCTTATCCTTTTTCTGGATGCCGAGCTTGTATTTCCAATGGGCAGCGATACCGTATTCCGCTGTGTAATGCATTTCCCAGGTGCGGATCTGCACCTCGAAAGGAATCTTCTCCTTGCTGATGACCGTGGTGTGCAGGGATTGGTACATGTTGCTCTTCGGGGTCGAGATATAGTCTTTGAACCGGTTTGGAATGGGCCGGAACATATCGTGGATGATCCCGAGGACGTTGTAGCAATCGTTGACCGTATCCACGATCACCCGCACGGCGTACACATCGTAGATCTCATCGAAGGAACGCCCCTGCA
>CABQAA010000377.1 GCA_902461995.1 uncultured Oscillospiraceae bacterium
CCTGACGGTGGACTACGCCCGCCGGTCGGTGACGAAAAACGGGGAGCCTGTCGAACTGACCCAGCGGGAATTTGACCTTTTGTACACGCTGATGAAAACCCCGGGGCGGGTTTTTACACGGGAAATGCTGCTCGACACGGTGTGGAAGGTCGATTTTTATGGGGATACCCGCACGGTGGATGTCCACGTCCGGTATCTCCGGCAAAAGCTCGAGGACGAGCCGGATCATCCGCAGCGGATTCTGACGGTCCGCGGCGTGGGCTATCGGTTTGCAGAATAAGCGGCGCCATCCCTGCGTACAGTGGAAGAAAGGGGGACGAATATGAGAAAACGATTTTTTCGGGCGGCGACGGTATCCATCATTGCGGGTCTTCTCATCGCTTTTGTCTTCGCCGTTCCCCTCATGCAGCAGGTATATACCGATGAGATGCGGGAGCGCCTGGACGCTGTGCTGGTGCTGGCGGAAGAACTCGGGACGGCCGACGGAGATATGCAGGGGATGGTTGCTCATCTCGGAGAGCGGCTTCGGGAAGAGGACTCCTCCATCCGCCTGACGGTGCTGGACGCGCAGGGAACGGTTCTCGCAGACAGCGAGGCGGACAGGGAGAGCATGGACAATCACGCCAGCCGGCCGGAAATCGAGGCCGCGCTCGAAACCGGTTCGGGACAGGACATCCGCAAAAGCGCCACCACCGGCAGCCGCCAGATGTACGCGGCCCGGCGGGTCGTCGGTCCGGGGGGAGAGGTGCGGATCATCCGGGCTTCGGTCTCACTCGGCGGAATCCGTGAGGTCGAGGGAACGCTGTGGTTGTGCGGCGGAGTGGGGATATTTATGGGCCTGGTGGCGGCGCTGATCAGCGCCCATTATGCGGCCGGCCGGGTGGTTGAGCCGCTACAGTCCCTGACGGACGCGGCCAGGGCCATGGCGGAAGGGGACGCGCCCGACGTCGTGGAGGATGCACCCGACGAAATGGGCGAGCTGGCGGGAGCTTTCAACCGTATGGCGGAGCGTCTCGCGGTTGCGCATGAGGAACTTGCCGAGGCGAACGACCGGCTGGCCGGCATCCTGCAGGGCATGGACGACGGCGTCGTTGCGGTGGATGCCAATGGTCGGCTTCTGCTGATGACCCATCGGGTCAGAGAACTGCTGGGGGATTGTCCGGCGACGGCCGGCCGCCTCGACGAATGCGGCAGCAATTATATGAGCATCGGAGAGATGCTCGACCGGGTACGCCGTCAGGGCGGTGCGGTGCGGGAAACCCTCTATCTCGCCCGGGAGGAACGCATCGTGCAGGTGTATGCCGCCAGGGTGAGCGATGCAGACGGCGGAGCGCTCGCGGTCATCTCGGACATCACCCGCCTGCGAAAGCTCGAGCAGATGCGCAGCGATTTTGTGGCGAATGTCACGCATGAGCTCAAAACCCCGCTGACCTCGATCCGGGGCTATATCGAGCTTCTCAAGTCGGGAGAGCGGGATGCGGAAACCACCCGGTCCTTCTATGAGATCATTGAAATCGAAGCGGAGAGGCTGCAGAAGCTGACCGACGACCTGCTCCAGCTCTCGGAAATCGAACACGCTGCCCCTGAATCGGAGGTGCCGCTCTCTCCCCTGGCCGAGACGGTGGAGCGGGCGGCGGAAACTCTCCGGCCCGAGGCGCAGGCCCGGCATATCGACCTGCGGCTGTTTATTCCCCCGGATCTCCAGGTGCGTGCCCATCCCCGCCGGCTCTATCAGCTGATGAAGAATCTGATGGAAAACGGGATCAAGTACAACCGGGATGGCGGAGTTCTGAACGTCAGCGCCGCGGTTGAACGAGGGGCCGTGGTGATCCGGGTTCACGATACCGGCATCGGGATTCCGCCTGAGCATCAAGACCGCATCTTCGAACGGTTTTACCGGGTGGATAAGGGCCGTTCCCGGGAACTGGGGGGGACAGGACTCGGGCTGTCCATCGTCAAGCATATTGTCGGCCTGTACGCCGGTGATATCGGCGTGGCGAGCGAACCGGGTGTGGGGACCACCTTCACCGTTCGGTTTCCCATGGGATAAAAGCAGATTGATCTGTGAAAAGGGCGGATGCATGCGCATCC
>CABQAA010000378.1 GCA_902461995.1 uncultured Oscillospiraceae bacterium
CGGGCTGGACGTCACCTGTCAGGTGAAAATGCCCGCCGCGGAGGTCCGGGAACGGTTCCGGCAGGACATTCTGCAGACCGTCTTGGCTATGGCCGAGGTATGGTTTCAAAAACGGGATCTCATCACGTTCCACGACCCATTGGCGGCCGTGTCGTTGTTCGACGAAGGCATCTGTCGCTTTGAGACGGGCACAGCCGACGTGGAGCTGTACAGCCGACGGGCGGCGGGGGCGACTTATTGGACACGGGACGAAGACGGACCACATCAGGCGGCATTTCACGTGGATCGGGATGTATTCTTTCAGCGGTATTTCGAGGTGTTTGCCGACGGGGAGGGCGCGTCATGCAGGCGGTAATGCGGACCATACGGGAAATCGGGCTGATCCCGGTCCTCAAAGTTCCCGCGGTGTCGGATGCCCGCTCGTTGGCGGCGGCGCTGATCGGCGGCGGTATTCCGCTGATCGAAGTGACCCTGCGCAACGCCTGGGCCCTGGAGGTCATCCGGACGATAAAAACGGCTTTCCCGGACATGACGGTGGGAGCCGGTACGGTTTTAGATCCGGAAACGGCCGAATCGGCTGTGGAAGCGGGAGCGGACTTTATCGTTTCACCGGGCTTCAACGCCAAAACCGTGGCGTGGTGTCAGAACGCGGGCGTCGCAGTCATCCCCGGCTGCGTCACCCCCTGTGAAATCGAACAGGGGCTGGAGCGGGGGCTGACGGTTTTCAAATTTTTCCCCGCCGAACCGAACGGCGGCCTGCAGGCCGTCAAGCTCTTGGGCGGGCCATATCCGGACGTCCGGTTTATTCCCACGGGAGGCATCACGTTCGATAACCTGCCGGATTATCTCGGAAGCGACCGGGTTCTGGCCTGCGGCGGGAGCTTCATGGCGACGGCTGATCAGATTGCCGCGCGGGATTTTGACGGCATCACGGCGTCCTGCCGGAAGGCTGTCGATCTTTCGCTCGGCTTTGCGCTCGCGCACGTGGGAATCAATTTCGAAAACGCCGATGGAGCCGTGCGGGCGGCGGAGGCTGTGGCCGGACGTTTTCGCCTTCCGGTCGCGGAGGGGCACAGCTCGGTATTTGCCGGCAAAGCGGTGGAAATGATGAAGAGCCCGTATTACGGTACGAACGGACATATCGGATTTTATACCCGTTCAGTAGAGCGGGCGCTGGCGTTTTTCCGCAGGGAAGGCATCCGCGTGAAGGAGGACAGCATCCGCACAACCGCACAGGGACGGCTGCAGTCGGCGTACCTGGAAGATGAGGTGGGGGGATTCGCCCTGCACATCTTGCAAAAATAAGATTTCTCGGAAAGGACCGGCCAATATGAAAAAAATGGTGGGATTTGGCGATTTTCTGGTGCGGCTCAATCCTCCGGGCTATCTCCGGTTTTTGCAGGCCGGACAATTCGAGGTCAATTATACCGGTGCGGAGGCCAATGTGTGCGTGTCCCTGGCGATGATGGGGATGGAAACCTCGTTTGTCACCCGTCTGCCCGATAACGAGATCGCCCGGTGCGGACTAGCGGCGCTTCATAAGCTGGGGGTCGGGACCACCCACGTTGTCATGGGTGGGGAGCGGATGGGCCTTCTGTATGTGGAAAAGGGTGCGTCTCAGCGCCCTTCCCGCGTGGTTTATGATCGGGGGCATACCGCGTTTGCCACGGCTTTGGCGTCGGATTTCGATTGGGATACCCTGCTTTCCGGGGCGGAACTGTTCCATTTCACCGGTATCACGCCGGCGCTGGGCGACACGCTGCCGGATATCTGTTTGCAGGCCTGCCGGCATGCCAAAGAACTGGGTGTACTTGTCAGCTGCGATCTCAATTACCGCCGGAATCTCTGGACCCCGGAGCGGGCCAAAGAGGTGATGGAGGGGCTGATGCCGTATGTCGATGTCCTCATAGCCAACGAGGAGGATGCGGAAAAGGTTTTCGGTATCCGGGCGGCAAACACCGACGTGACGCAGGGGCAGCTAGACCGGGACGGCTATGTGCAGGTCGCACAGCAGATCGAAAGACGCTACGGAGTGAAAACGGTCGCTATTACCCTGCGCCGCAGCATCAGCGC
>CABQAA010000379.1 GCA_902461995.1 uncultured Oscillospiraceae bacterium
GGCTGCCGGAAGGTCGGCACTGCCGCCATGGGCGATGCGGTGGTGCAGGCACTGGCGTAAGATGTGAAAATCCCCCTCTGCGGATGTTTCCGCGGAGGGGGATTCGTTTATCCGGTCTGGGAGGCCATGGCCTGCAGGAACATCCCCAGGGCGATGCCGGTTCCACCGCTGAAAACGGCGAACAAGATCCGGCGGATCCGTCGGCTGCGTTTGGACAGACGGAGCCCGGCGTAGCCGTCCGAAGTGCGCAGCAGCTTCTGTGCCTCTTCATGCAGCCTTCCGTCCTGCTGATCCATGCATTCGGGACGCACGACCAGCAGCGCCCGTTCAAAATAAGGGTTACCGGTATCCGTGACTTCGATCATCTGCCGATTGACGCCTTTGATCATCGTGACGCGCCTCCTTTTTTTCGTTCAAAGTATGGACGAAAACGGCGCTTTTTATTCTGAGAAACGACGGGCGGAAAGGCGGATAAACTCTTTGTAAAAATTCTGTTAAGAGAATAACGGTGGAAAACTCGGTGGAAAGTGTGAACAATCGGGGCTTTTTGGGGCTTTTTTCACTGTGGAAAGGTCGGGCAGGCAAAATTTTCCACAATAATTCGCCGTTTTTCGCATACGGATGGTTGAATGACCTTTACCAGGCCGGCCTCTGACGAATTCCAAACTCGAGTGTTCTAGGGCCGGCCACCGCTCATTTCGCTTCGCTGAAATGGCCCGGGGCGGACAGAGACCGACCGGCCCCCAACCGTGTTCAAAACCGAGGTATTCTAGGGCTGACCGGATGGGGGATAGGGCGGTGATAAGTTCAATTATAGTATTCAACGGAATGAACGTATGGAAAACCCCATCCTGGATGTACCCAGGATGGGGTTTTGTTACGGCTGCCGGGTGGTTAAGAACCAGACGGCACGCTCCACGGCGTCTCGGGAATTACCCCAGTCCGCATTTTCGCCGCTGTTGCGGTAATCGAACATCTTGCAGAAGTGGGATACATCCCCCCGCAGATCGGTCAGTGTTTTGCGGCTGAGTGCGGCTGCTGCTTTGATAAAATCCGGGGCCGTTTTTTTATTCATGTTCTTTGACGCCGTTTCAGCCAGCGCGGAAAAGTGGGGCAGGCAGAGTGCGGGCTGTTCCTCAAAAAGCGTGCGGAAATCTTTTTCCGTTTCCCACAGCCGGCAGACGGTAGCCAGCATCCGTTCCATGGCCCAATCGAGCTGCCCGCAGACAAAGCAGGTACCCGTGGCTTGTCCCGCGGCCTTCGCCTGGTTTTTCGCGCTTTTTCCGAAGAGGGGAGCGCCGGTGTAAATCTGCTTTTCCATCTCGTCCAGATGGCTTTCCAGAATTAGCGCCACCCCCAGGCGGTTCCGCTTTTTCAGCATCATCCGGTAGTGATCGATGCAGAATCCCTGTTTGTTGGTTTCCATCCGGACATCGGGTTCCATCATGGCCGCGCCGGTGATATACTCCACCACCCGGTCCTCCAGGGTGTTGCGCAGCCGGCAGATCGGGCAGCCGTCCCGCGGTTCGAATACCTCACTTATCGGGATGCTGGTAATGTCGTCACGCATAGATTTTCGCTCCTTTTTTGACTGTTCCGGGATTTGCCTCTTTTCTCAGTATACCACAGCGTGGTATACTAGGACAAGATGGAAAGGGGGGAGATCCTGTGCAGGCGGAATTGACCAAAACCGGCGTACGGATTCCGGGAGCACCGCCTCTCGACCTCGCCCAGACGCTCGACTGCGGGCAGTGCTTCCGGTTTGAGCCGGACGGAAAGGGCGGGTATCGCGGCGTCGCGGGACGATACGCTGCCGTTATACGGCGGGAAGGAGAGGACCTGTTCATCGAGGGGACGGCGGATCGTCCGGTTACCATCGAGCAATTCGAGCGTTTCTGGCGCCGCTATCTGGATCTCGACCGGGACTATGCGGCCGTTTACCGCTCCCTCGTGCGGCGGATAGGGGGCCCTATGGGCCGCTGCGTTCGCTTTTCCCCCGGCATGCGGATTCTGCGGCAGGATCCCTTCGAAGCGCTGATTTCCTTTATCCTGTCTCAAAACAACAA
>CABQAA010000380.1 GCA_902461995.1 uncultured Oscillospiraceae bacterium
AGCATGGACTCGTCCACCGCCGAGCGGCCCTCCACTACCAGGCCGTCCACCGAGAGACTTTCCCCCGGATGAACAAGCACGAGATCGTCTTTCCGGATATCGGCGGCGGAGATGGTCTCCTCCCGGCCGTCCCGCAGCACGGTGGCGGTTTTCGGCTGCAGGTTCATCAACATTTCGATCGCCGCCGAAGTCTTGCCCCTGGCCCGGGTTTCGAGCAGCTTGCCAAGGAGCACCAACGTGATGATGATCACGGCGCTTTCAAAATACAGATGGGTGCCGCCCGTAAAAACGTTGTAGGCGCTGTATCCCCACGCGGCCGTGGTCCCCAGGGCGACGAGCACGTCCATGTTGGGACTGCGGTTCATTAAGGACAGAAACGCGCTTTTGTAAAACCGCCAACCGATGAGAAACTGCACCGGCGCGGAGACGATCAGCTGCCACCAGCCCGTATGCAGCAGATGGGTGACATGGGCGTTGGGGGCGGCGAACATCAGCACCATCATCAACAGAAACGGCAGGGACAGGACCCCAGAGACGATGACCAGGATCGTCAGCTCCCGCAGCTCCCGCCGGCGGAAGGCGGCCTTGTCCTCCACCACATGATAACCGGCCGCCTTGACCGCTTTTTCCAGAGCGGTCCTCTCGGCGCCCTCTCCATTCAGGGTCAGTTTGGCCCGCTGATTGGCATAGCTGACCTCGGCCGCCGCCACGCCCGGCACCCCTTTCAGGGCATGCTCCACCGCCGCCGCGCACCGCACGCAGGTCATCCCGCCGATCTGCAGCTCCAACTCCCCGGTTTCCCGCTTTTCCATGCCATATCCTTCCCGATTCGTATCAATCCGTCACCGTGTATCCGGCATCGGTCACGGCCTTTACAAGCCCCTGCCGGTCGGTTTTGCCCGCCGCGTACTTGACTTCCGCCGTTTTGCCCACCAGGCTGACTTGCACGGTTTTGACACCCTTCACGGCTTTCAGCGCTTCTTCCACCCGCTTTTGGCAGTGTCCGCAGGTCATGCCTTCGATTTTCAACGTGAGCTGTTCCTGTTTGTCAAACATACGGTCCCGCTTCCTTTCCTTTGGTTCGATCTAATAATATACCAATTTTGTATAGATTTCAAGGAAAATTTTTCCGTACCTGAGAAGCGCGAAAAATCAGATCCATTTCCCCTCATCGCTGTCGTCCGAAACCTCATCCGAGAACGACGAAGACTCGTCAAACCGAACCATCCGCATCATCCCCCCGCATGCGAGAGAGACGATCATGCCGGCCGTCACCAACAGCGCGGCAATCTGAACGCCGCGGCGGCGGGCCTTGCTGTCGTCCCGCGTCGACAGGGCCAGAACAATGCCCCGGATCAGGAAGGGAAGCGGCAGCGCCGTGAGCATGACGATGTTGACGTTGGTGGCAGTGTATCCGTCCTTTTCAAACGTATCGCCGAGTCCACCGAAATTGAGAAATACGAAGAGAAAGGCCGCCATGACGACCGCCCCCACGATCACGAGAAACAGCGAATCAAACGCATGCTCCCGATGCCGGCGGACGTAGCCGATATAGGAATACACCCCTGTGCCGAGACAGCCGGCCGCCGCGATAAACAAAAAAAGATTGGATCGGAAATAGCTTGTCTCCATTCCGCCCTCGCTATGCATCCCCAGCTGAAAAAACACCGATACGGCGATCAGCAGCGCAGCGGCGGCCAGATAGGCGATGGATTTGGCAAAACGCGTTATGTTCATAAATTGTCCGTCCTTTCACGGCGCACCCGCATCGTTCGGGCGCTGTCCGTCCTGTTGAAACCCGGCAGAAAGCCTCTGCTTACAGTATAAAGAAAAACGGACCGTTCCGCAATCCCTGAATGGTCACTCGCGATAGATAAAATGCTGAACGGGACCCTGAAGGCCGGCCAAAAGCGAAGCCGCCTTGTCCGGATAGACAGGGATTTCACGCAATCGATCCAGTGAAATCCAATGAAATTCCATTCTGGACCGTCCGCCGCCATGCGATTCCCGGCCTGTCCACACCCCGTTTCGCGGCGTTCTCTCATCGGCGAGGGCCAC
>CABQAA010000381.1 GCA_902461995.1 uncultured Oscillospiraceae bacterium
CTATACGTACGAACAATGCTGTCACTTCGCCAGCGCGGTGTCGGCTCTCAAATGCACGGGAATGGGTGCCCGGGAAAGCGTTCCGGAGCGCGGAGCGGCTATGGAACTGTTAAGGAGGAATGGATATGCCATATAAACGACATTGGAACGGCCAAAACGGCTGTACCCCCATCTATCGGCGGGAGGATGCCGCCTGCAGGTGGATTGAGATCGACATGCTGCGTCTGGAACCGGGGCAGGGCTATCTCTACGATGAGAAAGATCGGGAATACGCGCTGATTCTGCTTGGCGGAACCGGTTCGGTGACCGGAGACGGCTTTGCCTACGAGGGAATCGGCAAGCGTAAAGATGTGTTCGACGGACCGGCCACGGCGGTATATATTCCCCGAAACCGTCATTTCACTGTGAAAGCGGAAACGGCTTTGACGGTGGCGGTGTGCAAATCTCCGGCGGAAAAGGATTTTGATCCGGTTCTGGTGAATCCAGAGGATGTGATCATCAAGGATCTGGGGCGCCCGGGCTGGGAACGGCAGGCCCATTTTATCGTGGACGAACGGGTGCCGGCGAGCCTCATCTATGTGGGAGAGGCGTTTGTAGAAGGCGGCCAGTGGGCCAGCTATCCGCCCCACAAGCATGATGAAGACAACATGCCAACCGAGGGAATCCTGGAAGAAATTTATTATTTTGAATACGACAAACCGACGGGCTTTGGTATCCAGCGGGTCTATACGTCGGATGGAAGCGTCGATGAGACGTACACGGTGAAGAACGGCGATTTTGTGGAGATCCCGAAAGGGTATCATCCCTGCTGCTGTGCTCCGGGATATCGGAACTACTACCTATGGGTGATGGCGGGGAAAAACCGCGGATTCTTTATGAGCAGCGATCCGGATCACGCCTGGCTGAACCGGTAACCGGATGGCAACAGGGGATCCCCGTACGGAATACGGGCAAACGGTGCGGGAGGAATGACCATGCAATATCTGCTAGGTGTGGATTTCGGAGGCGGCGCATCGAAAGCGACCCTTCTGGGAACCGATGGGAGGATAGCGGCCACCCATACGGTGGAATATCCGACGGCGTATCCCAAATCCGGGTGGGCGGAACAGGATCCGGAACATTGGTATGCCGCCATTTGTGAAAATATCCGGGGCGTGTTGTCAAAGAGCCAAGTCCGGCCGGCGGATATCGGAATGGTGGCCCTGGATGCCGCCACGCATACGGCAGTGCTGCTGGATGAAGACTTCCAGGTGCTGCGTCCGGCCATCTATTGGACGGATACCCGCAGCGCGGAAGAGGCCGCGGAACTGCGGGAAACCTACGGCGATTCGATCCGGCGTCTGACCCTCCACAGCCCGGATACCATCTGGACCCTGCCGCAGCTTTTGTGGGTGAAACGGCATGAACCATCGATATGGAGCCGGACCCGGTATCTGCTGTTTGCCAAGGACATGGTCCGGTACCGGCTGACAGGGGAGTATGGCACCGACGAAATCGAGGCCGGGGGGAGCATGCTCTTCGACTATGAAAAGGGCCGGTGGTCGCCGGAACTGTGCGGGATTTTGGATTTTCCGCCGGAAAACCTGCCACCTGTCCATCGGCCGACCGATCCGGCGGGAAGGGTGATGAAAGCGGCTGCGGCGGATACGGGACTTATGGAAGGTACCCCGGTCTGCTGGGGGACGACGGACACGGTCATGGAGGTGCTGGCCGCCGGTGCTGTAGAGACAGGCCGGATGACGGTAAAACTGGCAACGGCGGGACGGATCTGCATCGTGACGGACCGACCCTATCCCCACCGGGATCTGGTCAACTATACCCATGTGGTGCCGGGACTGTGGTATCCGGGTACGGCTACCAAATCGGCGGCCGCCTCCTACCGCTGGTACCGGGACAGTTTTGGAGGCAGCTACCGTGATCTGGACGCGGGAGCCGCCGCGGTGGAAGCGGGCTGCGGCGGGCTGCTGTTTCATCCGTATCTGAGCGGGGAACTGACGCCTTACGCCGATCCGGACCTGCGGGGCAGTTTCACCGGCATCCGGC
>CABQAA010000382.1 GCA_902461995.1 uncultured Oscillospiraceae bacterium
CGTTGGCACCCGTGGCGCCGGGCCGGCCCGTGATGACGTGCTGGAGCAGACGATTCATCACATAGGCGGAATCCTCATCCAGGGCCTTGTTGGACATCCGCTGGTGTTTGGGGAGGATCGTTTCCCCGCCCATCTCGACCGACTCGTAGGAATAAGGCTCGTTGTAGACCCCGCCGTTTCCAAAAATCTGATACGCCGTCGCCATTTCGCGCGCATAGACGCCTTCCGTCAATCCGCCCAAGGCCATAGGCGACAGATCGATATCGGTGTGTCCCTTGCCGTCCGATTTAATCAAGGTGGTAAAGTGCAGCTGATTGGTCATGAAATCGAAACACCGCTGGGCCGTGAGTTCCTGTGCCAGTCTGGCGGCAACGGTGTTCATAGAAGTCTGCACCGCTTTGTCAATCAGGGTGGTGCCGCTGTCGGTGGGGCGGCTCTGTCCAAAGTTTTTCGGCCAGTTGGTGCCGTCCCGCAGGGTGATATAGCAGTCCTGCGCCTGGGAGGAAAAGTGAATCGTATTGTACTGGATCGCCTGGGCATAGACGCTCAGCGGCTTAATGGAGGAGCCCGGCTGCCGCTTGGAGGCGGTCGCCCGGTTCTGAATCCGGTTGGCGGTCTTTTCGCCCCTTCCGCCGACCACAGCCACCATTTTGCCGTTGTAATCGGTCACGTACAGCGCGGCCTGAAGCGGCTTTTCATCGCTGCCCCGGGCGGCGGGGAAGTTGCTGTCGTCGGCGTAAATCGCCTCGACGGCGGCCTGCATCTCCTTGTCTTCACAGGAATAGATGGTCAGGCCCCCGTAATACACCAGGTTTTCCGCGTAGTTCTCCGCATATCCGTAGGTGTCCATCAAATCGTGGATCACATCGTCGATGAGGGTATCCATATAATAGTCCTGGACGTCGACCACTTTGGCACTGCTTTTGAATATGAGTTCCTCGCCGCAGGCCTGGACGTATTCGTCGCCGGTGATGAACCCGAGCTGGTACATTTTCTGCAACACGACCCGCTGACGGCTCCGCACATTCTCTGGATGCCGGTAGGGATCAAATTTGCCCGGGTTTTGGGTGATGCTGGCGATGACGGCGCACTGTGCGAGGGTCAGATCCTTTGCGTCCACACCAAAATAGTAGTTGGCTGCCGCGCCGACGCCCTTGATGCCGCTGCTCAGAGGTAGTACGTTCAGGTACGCCTGGATGATCTGATCCTTGCTGTACTGCTTTTCCATCTCAATCGCGCGCAGGATTTCGGTGATTTTTCGCTCGATGCGGTGGTCGTCCTCTTCCGTGAGCACCTTGATCAGCTGCTGTGTAATGGTGGAGCCGCCGAACTCGTTCGAGGAAAAGTGCAGAATCAGGTTGGCGAAAGCCGCGATGGTCCGCTTCCAGTCCACGCCGTAGTGGGTTTCGAACCGTTCGTCCTCGATCGCAATGACCGCTTTCTGCATATACTGGGGCATCTCGTTCAAATCTTTCCAGATCTGCTTGACGCCCTGCAGCCGCTGGCCCTCCACATATTTCCCCGTTTCGGAATCTTTCACCATCACGATGCTGGTCTGATGGGAACTGATCTGATCCAGATCCGGGATCCCCGTCGTGCCATCAAATTTCGTCACCACATATACCGCGAGGACACATCCGACGATGCTGCCCGTAATCGCGCCGATGAGAACGATGGTCAGCAGGCATTTGGATATGGCGGATATGACTTTCAAGGTCATTTTCACCGCCGGTTTTTTCCGCCATTCCGGTTTCTTGGCCATCAGTCATTCGCCTCCTTACTTTAGGGTGGCCGGTGCTGAACCGGCCGAAAAAGATACGTTCCTATCTTATAGCAGCGCGGGAAAAAAGTCAAATATCAAAACTGTAAGAGTTTCTTAACCCTTTGTAACCGTCGCGGCCGTGGAGCCCGCAAACGCATAAACCGTACCGGTCCCGCCCATACTAAGTCTGGTGTAACAGGCCCGTTTCAAACGTATCGTTGACCGAAAGGAGGGCGTTTATGCAGGAAAATCCCCTGCCCGCTCCTCCGGAAGA
>CABQAA010000383.1 GCA_902461995.1 uncultured Oscillospiraceae bacterium
GGCAGACCGGCATGACCGCCAGTTGGGCGATCCGCTCGCCGGGATGCAGTTCATAAGGGGTTCCGGACTGATTGACAAGCCCCACCCGGATTTCGCCGGTGTAATCGCTGTCGATGACGCCCACTCCGTTCGAAAGGCCGATGCCGTGCTTGACGGCCAGGCCGCTGCGGGCGAAGACCAGGCCGACTGTGTCGGGAGAGGGCAGGCCGATGGCGATGCCGGTCGGCACGCTGACGAGCTCCCCCGGATGGATGGTCAGCGGCGCGTCCAGGAGCGCGTGAAGGTCCATTCCGGCGCTGCCGGGCGTGCCCCGGACGGGGAGCTTTGCGCGGGGATCGGTTTTACGAATTTTCAGTGTCATGGAGTTTCCCTGCCTTATCTGGTTGATCGTATATCTCTTGCATGTGCAGCAGATAGCGTGTCATGTTCGCGTCGTCCCGTTCCGGATATGGGTAACCGAGGCAGCTGCCGACCGCCCGGGCCAGCTCGCGGAACAGCGCGCAGGCCGTAAACATCGCCTCCCACAGATGCGCCTCGTCTCCGTCGGAATAGGTAGCGGCGAATCGCTCATACAGCGCGGGAGGGAGCAGTCTCTGGAAGTATTTCCCCCACTTCCCTGCCGAGACGCCAAAGTCCGTCCGGGTCCCGATATACCAGGCCGTCATGCGTTCCAGCTCGGGGAGCACCACGCCCGTGTATATCCGCATAGCGTAGGGCAGCTGACGGCGGACAAGCCCCTTGGCCACGTTGTTCAGACACCACCAGAACTCGTTGCAGCAGCCGTCGTACTGCGGCTTTTTGGGTCTTGCGATCCGGTAGCCAGTGTCGTCGGATGGGGGCAGCGGGGGGAGAAGGCCGTCTTTGTCCAGCAGCGGCACCGTCAGAGAATCGCTTCCGTATGTCTTCAGGGCGGCCTCCACGGTTTCAATGTGCAGATCAATCCGGTTCCCGTCCGTGAACAGCATCAGCCAGGTGTAGGAGCGGCTGGGGTCGTGATCCATCCCCCACCCCATGTTAACGGCATCCGGTTCCTGTGCCATGGCCAGGTCTCCGAATACTCCGATCCAGCCTTTATCCGCCAGAAAGGAGGCGGTTTCGGTCACAACGTAGACGATGTCGTAATCGCGGTGAATATCCTTGTCCACCCGTGGATTGGCGCGGGACCCATTCATGAAAACGGCCCGGACCCGGTCGTCCTGCTCAGCCGTGCTGAGGATGAGGGCCATCATCTCCTGCTCGGTCCGCATGGAGGCACCCCCTTTTCATATACATCCCCGGTAATAGAGGCCGCGGGTGAAGGCGGCGGGCTTGTCCGCCGTCCCCTCGCGGTAGTTCTGGAGAATCCGGGCCGCGTCGCCCGGCGCCTCGTCGGTGAAATGGAGGTAGAGAAAATCCGCCGGCGGCAGCTCGGCCAGGCGATCCGCGAGAAACAGCGGCACGGCGTTAAGCAGCTCGGTTCCGCCGCCCGAAACACAGGCCAGGGGGAACGTCACCCCTTTCCGATCGGTCAGGGAGCAGGCGGCCCCGTTCGAACAGCCGGCCGTCATGGCCCGCGGGCAGTCCCGCAGGAGCATCAGTGGCTGGCGCCCATAGGCGAACAGTCCGACCGGCAAAGGCGGATCGGCGGCAAACGCCATCTGCCGCAGCGTCAGCTCCATCGAGAGCACCGCGGCGGCGAGCCCTTCCTCCGCCATCGCGTCCAGCGCGTCCCGGTTCGTCAGATTCAGACCAAACCCGCCCATCGGCGGCAATCCGGCCTTCCTGGCCAGACCGACGGCCCCGACCGTGCCGCATAAGGCGAAGGCGGCGCCGTTTGTCCTAGCTGTTTGAAGCTTTTTCAGCACCGCCTCTTCCTGTCCGAAGAGAGCCCGGGGGATGTCAACGCCTGCCTGCCCGCGGGGCAGATCCGACGGAGTGTCCCAGCTGTTCAAAGGAAGTACCCAGACGTCGGCGCCCGGCACGACCTGATCCGGCCGGGCGGCGCGCGCCAGCAAAA
>CABQAA010000384.1 GCA_902461995.1 uncultured Oscillospiraceae bacterium
AGGTTGTAGATGCCCCCGCCGATGCAAAACAGGCCGAGACTGCATTTGGTTTCGGTCGCGAGTTGTTTGACGCTCATGAAATTTGACTCCTCCAACTTTTCCGGTACTGTTTTCAGTATTGCCCGGGAAATGCAGAGGATTCCATGAAAAAGGTGGAACGCCATATGTAAATCGATATCGCTTTACATATGGCGTTCCTTTTGTTTTATACAAAATCGTGACAATTTCCGGAATGGAGGAATATTATCAGCCAAACTATCCCAACAACTTTCGCAGCATCGAAATCCGATAGAACGAAATAAAACCGCGGACGCAGCATTTTGGCCGTTTTTAAAGGCCTTCTTTCATGGAACATCTCCACGAAATGGATGTTCTGTCATCATAAAAAGCCGGCGAGATGTCATGGCAACATCTCACCGGCTCTTTTTTATTTTCCAAACACCTGCTTGGCATAACGGACGGTCGCCATGGCGTCTGGCGAATAGCAGTCTGCGCCGATTTGGTCGGCATACTCCTGTGTGAGTACCGCTCCGCCCACCACGACCTTGCAGGGCAGCGCTGCCTCCCGCAGCAGCCGGATCGTCTCGGCCATGCTGGACACGGTGGTGGTCATGAGAGCGCTGAGCCCCACCAGACGGATCCCCCGTTCCCGCACGGTATCCACGATGAGGCGGGGATCGACGTCTTTGCCGAGGTCTACCACCTCATACCCATAATTTTCGAGCAGTGCCCGGACGATGTTTTTGCCGATATCGTGGATATCGCCCCGGACGGTCGCAAGGAGGACACATCCTTTGGACTCCGACGTCCGTCCGGTTGCCTCCATACGTGCCCGCAGCGCTTCGAACGCGGTGCCCGCCGCTTCCGCGCTCATGAGAAGCTGGGGCAGGAACAACGTCCCCTGTTCGTACCCCCGTCCGACCTCGTCCAAAGCGGGAACCAGCTCGGCGTCGATGACCGCAAGCGGCTCGGCTGTCTCCGCGAGGCGGGCGGCTGCTGTAAAGGCTTGATCCTTTAGTCCCTTGACGATCGCTTCATGGAGACCGAGCGTTTCCTGCCCGGCCGGCGCGGATATCACCGCCGGGGCGTCGGCGCAGGCCGCGATGTAAGAGGCGCACTGCTCGTCCAGTCCCGCCAAAACCCGATAGGCGAGATACGCCTTTTTCATGCCGGCGGCGCAGGGATTGAGAATGGCAGCGTCGAGGCCGTGCTGCAGCGCAAGGGTATAAAACGCGGCGTTGACTGCTTCCCTCTGGGGCAGACCGAACGACACGTTGGATACCCCGAGGACCGTGTGGAGGCCGAGTTCCTCCCGCACCAGCCGAAGGGCGTCGAGAGTCACACCGGCCGCACCCGGATCCGCGCTGACAGCCATAGTCAGCACATCGACCAGGATGTCCTTTTTGGGAATACCGTACTCCGCCGCGGTCTCCACGATCTTCCGGGCGATCGCGAGGCGGCCCTCCGCCGTCGCAGGAATCCCGTCCTCGTCGAGGGTCAGTGCCACCACAACGCCGCCGTATTTCCGAATGAGGGGAAAGACCGCCTCCATTGACGCCCGTTTGCCGCTTACGGAATTGACCAGCGGCTTGCCGTTGTACATCCGCATGGCCGCTTCCATCGTCCCGGCATCGGCGGTGTCGATCTGCAGGGGAAGATCGAGAATTCCCTGCAGCCCCCCGACGGCGCGGACCATCCAGGCGGTCTCATCGATTTCGGGCAGACCGACGTTGACATCGAGAATATGGGCGCCCGCCTCCTGCTGGGCGATGCCCTCCCGCAGCAGATACTCCAGATTCCCATCCCGCAGCGCCTGCTTGAATTTGGATTTGCCGGTCGGATTGATCCGTTCCCCAATCAGGACCGGACCGTCGATCGTAACCGCCCGGCCGTAAGAGGAAATCACGGTCGCGGTCTTTTCTGTCAGCGGGCGCGGCCGGATATCCCGGCACCGGGCCGTCACCGCCGCGAGATGGGCCGGCGTGGTGCCGCA
>CABQAA010000385.1 GCA_902461995.1 uncultured Oscillospiraceae bacterium
ATGCGGTTTTCCTGATTGATGCGGGTCGCGCCCGGATCGTAGTCCACGCAGACGATGTTGGCCTGCGGCAGCCGGTTTTTGATCGCGCGGACCATCCCCTTGCCCACCACGTGGTTGGGCAGACAACCGAAGGGCTGGGTGCAGACGATGTTGGAGGTGCCGGAATCGATCAGCTCCAGCATCTCACCGGTTAAGAGCCACCCCTCTCCCATCTTGTTGCCGTAGCCGAGATACTCCCCGGCCAGTTTTTTGAGGTGGGCAAAGGTGCAGGGCGTGCGGAACGCGGGCTGTCTGGCGATGGAGGCGATCATATCCCGCTGCAGGCCCTCGCAGTACTTTTTGAGGAAGCCCGCACCGATATAGGTGGCGGTTTTCCCGCCGTAAATCAGGTGGTCTTCCACCCGGTTGTCACACTTGAAGATGATGAAATCCATGAT
Source organism: uncultured Oscillospiraceae bacterium (assembly GCA_902461995.1). Taxonomy (GTDB): domain Bacteria; phylum Bacillota; class Clostridia; order Oscillospirales; family Acutalibacteraceae; genus UMGS1623. Next base: position 438 of record CABQAA010000385.1, read on the forward strand.
GCCGGGCACAACCGGCTCGCATCCCTCGTCATAAAGGAAGCGTTCGAGATTGTTGTTTCCGAGGGGCGCGTACTTGATGTAGATTTCCCCCACGACGCCCACCCGGGGTTTGGGGGTGCGGGCCAGCGGGATGGACGCGAAATCGTCCACGATGGCGTTGAAGTTTTCCACGACATGGGGCCGCCGGAACGCCCCTTTCTTCGGGAACCCCGTCACCAGCCGTTCCACCCATTTTTCAATGCGGCGGTCGGTCTCCCCCTCCACAATCTCATAGGGACGGCACTGGTTCGCCAGGTTGACGAGGATATCGCCGTAGATCATGGAATAGGCCATCTGGATGACCATTTTAAAATTCAGGGAGAAGCCCGGGTTCTTTTCCAGCCCGGACAGGTTGACCGACACCACCGGTACATACTCATAGCCCGCCCGCTTGAGGGCTTTGCGCAGCAGATGGATATAATTGGACGCGCGGCAGCCGCCGCCCGTCTGGGTGATGAACAGGCCGACCTTGTGCGGATCGTACTTGCCGCTCTTGACCGCGTCGATCAGCTGACCGATGACCAGCAGCGCGGGGTAACAGGTGTCGTTGTGGACGTATTTGAGCCCCTCATCCACGATGCCGCGGTGGTTGGTCGTCAGCATATCCACCTTGTATCCCTGCAGCTCGAACACCTTTTTCAGCATGGTGAAATGAACCGGGAGCATTTGGGGCATCAGGAGGGTATACTCCTGTTTCATCTCTTCGGTAAAGAGCAGACGCCCCTGCTCGTTATACACTAATTCTGCCATAGATTTCCTTCCCTTCGCGGTCGCCCGATGCGCCGCCCTTGCCGGACAGAGCCGCTGTCAAGCGGGGCGCGCATCCTTTTCAGATGTGTCCTGTTTGGCCTCCATGGCCGCGATCAGGCTGCGAATGCGGATGCGCACCGCGCCCAGATTGGTGATTTCATCGATTTTGAGCTGGGTATACAGTTTATCCTGATCCTCCAGAATGGAACGGACCTCGTCGGTGGTGATCGCATCGATTCCGCAGCCGAAGGAAACGAGCTGCACGAGCTGCATATCCGGCTGGGTGGTGATGTATTTGGCCGCGCTGTACAGGCGGCTGTGATAGGTCCACTGGTTAAGAACGTTCACGGGCTGTTTCGGCGCATGCCACGCGACCGCGTCCTCGGTCACGACGACGAGTCCGAAGGAAGCGATCAGGCCGTCGATCCCGTGGTTGATCTCGGGATCCATATGATACGGACGCCCCGCGACCACAATGACGGGCAGGCCATTCGCCCGGGCGTATTCGATCATCTCGCCGCCCTTTTCCCGTACTGCGCCGACGTAATCCGCATACGCTTCGTAAGCCGCCGCTGCGGCCCTGCGGATATCCGCGGCCGGAATGCCGAACTCCCGACCGAAATACGCCGCCGCCTTTTTGGCAAAATCCTTCGGCCGGTGCAGGCCGAAATAGGGATTCAGATAACGGGTTTTCCCCAGCCGTTCCATGTTGGCGGAAAGCAGCTCGGGATAATAAGCGACCACCGGGCAGTTGTAGTG
>CABQAA010000386.1 GCA_902461995.1 uncultured Oscillospiraceae bacterium
AAACGGCAGAGCAATTCTCCCACCATTTTCCTCATGGGGATAGTATTGACCGTTTTCATCAAAATCTTATAGCGGAATTTCCCTGCCGCTTTGGAGACGACGGCCGGAGTTGGATCCAGTGCGATAACCGGAAGATGGGGATACGCGCTTGTCACCGTCTCCTTCAGCAGACGAAGAAACCGCTGCGCCGCCTCTCGGACCAGGTCTTCTTTCATTCCGACAAAGCCAAACAGGCACAAATCCGCAAAAGGCGGATATTTCATCATTTTTCTGGCGCCGATCTCCATTTGATAAAAACCGGTGTAATCCTGTTGGGCTGCCAGATGAATGACATAATTTTCCGGCGTATAGGTTTGAATGACCGCCCGGCCGGGGACATCCCGCCTGCCTGCCCGGCCGATGACCTGCGTGAGCAGGGAAAACGTCGATTCAAAGCAACGGAAATCGTCGCCGTAGAGCGACTGATCGGCCGACAGTACCCCGACCAGCCCGACATGAGGAAAATCCAGCCCTTTAGCCACCATCTGGGTGCCGATCAGGATCGCATATTTCCCTTCGGAAAATTCCTGAAACTTTTTCTCGTAAGCAAAGCGGGACATAGTGGTATCGGTATCCATCCGCAGGACCGCCGCATCCGGAAACAGCTCCATAAGTTCCTGCTCCGCCCTCTGGGTTCCCAGTCCGGAATACCGCACCCGGTCGGATCCGCATTCCGGGCAAACCGTCACCGGTTCCTGCATATGGCCGCAGTAATGGCAGACAAGAAGGCCGTTGGCCCGGTGATACGTCATCGAGATGCTGCAGGACGGACAAGTCAGGACATGACCGCAGGCTCGGCAGGAAACAAAGGTGTTGTATCCCCTCCGGTTGAGCAGGAGAATCACCTGACGTCCGCTGTCCAGACAGGAGCGAATCTCGGTTTGCAGAGGCTTGCTGAAAATGGCACGGTCATCCTCTTCTTCCCGCATATCGACGATGTCCACTTGGGGCAGGCAGGTTTCTCCATACCGGCTGAGAACCGTATGGAGGCTGTAGCGGCCCGTCTGCGCGGCGTAGAAGGTTTCGATGGAGGGGGTCGCCGAAGTCAGCAGCAGCAGGGCTTTGTGCCGGGCGCAGCGGAATTTGGCGACGTCACGCGCGTGATAACGAGGTGAGGATTCGGATTTATAGGTGTGCTCCTGTTCCTCGTCCATGACGATGAGTCCGAGACGGGAACAAGGCGCAAAAACCGCCGATCGTGTCCCGACGACAATGCAGGCGTCGCCGCGCTTGATGCGTTTCCATTCGTCCATCCGCTCCCCCATGGACAGCCCGCTGTGCAGCACCGCGACCCGGCGGCCGTACCGGCTGATGAACAGTCCGAGCGCCTGCGGGGTCAGGGAGATTTCGGGAACCATGACGAGAACCTGGCGCCCCTCCTCAAGAACCCGGTCGATCAGATTCATGTAAATCTGGGTTTTTCCGGATCCGGTGACACCATAGAGCAGGGCGCAGGCGGCTTCCCCGCTGCGGTACCGCTGCAGCAGCCCTTCATAAGCGGCCTGCTGCTCGGGATTCAGCCGTGTCGACCGCACCTCGGGATCCGCTGCGGCCGTATTGGGAGAGCGCAGGACCTCCTGATCCATATACGCGATCAGGCCTTTTTTTTCCAGCGCCGCCGGCACCGCAGCCGTTACACCGGCAAAATAGCACAGTTCCTTCAGGGAAGCGCTTCCCGTCTGCTCCAGAAGAGACAGGACGGCCTTTTGCTTCGGCGTACAGGCTTTGCTGCCTATATACTCCGCCAGGTCCTCCGGCGATACCGCCAGATTGGCCATACGGACCGTCGCGTCGCCCGCTACCCGGAGGGCGTCCTCGTCCCGCAACAGGACCCTCCGTTTTTCAAGACGCTTGAGCACCGGAGAATTGGCATCCAGCCCCAGTTCCAGGAGCAGCTTTTCCCGGTCGGCTCCGCTCCCGCCCCGTGCACACCGCTCCCGTACC
>CABQAA010000387.1 GCA_902461995.1 uncultured Oscillospiraceae bacterium
CCCGCCAGTTTGTGGCGGATGCCGAGGCGAGAATCGCCCGGGGGGAATCTCTTTTATAGTCTTTATCTGACAGCCGGCGGGATCCCGCCGGCTGTTTGTCTGCCTGAAACAAGCCCTGTACAATTGACAGACCCGGGCGAAACAGGTACAATATCCGTATATTGGGAACGAGTGGAGAGGTGTCGGTTATGGGATGGTTTCGCCGTGGTTCGAAAAAAAGCGACAGCATGGCGGATGAAACGCTCCGGCGGCTTGACGGCAAGCTGCTAAAATACGCGGCCCGGCGGGAGATCGACGAAAACGGCAGTCCGGTGGAAGTGATTTTGGGAAAGGACGGCCGGCTGATGGTGCTCGAAGACCGGGTGATCGTCATGGCCGGCGGGAAAGAGGCCTTTTCCGCCCCGCTGGCGTCGGTTAAAAGCGGGGAGCTGATGAGCCTCGACGGAGTGGTGATAACGGGAGACGACGAGATCACCGGGACGCACGCCACCGTGGTGGGGTTTTATATCTGACCCCTCTTTAGGCGGGGTGGCGGCGATACCAAATGTTATAATTCGATTGCGTTCTACAAATAGTAAAACGCCGAGAGGGTGGAGGGCATGAAAATCTGCCGGAAATGCGGAGCCGAGCAGAAAGACAGCCGTTTGTACTGCATCGATTGCGGTGCTCGGCTGGGGAAAAGGTTGACGGCGGAGGAAGAAGAGCAGGAAGTTCAAAAGCTGGACCAAAAGATAGAGGGCCTTTATAACCGGACGGATCCGTTATATGTGAGCCGTTTGGACCGAATCTGCGGGGGAATCGATGTGGCTGGCAGCGCTGTTCTGCTGATTCTGCTGGTGCTGTATAGTGTTGGGATTTTCCCGGTGGGAAGGCAGTTCCCGGAAGCACTGGCCTTTGCGTTAACCGGAATATTCTTTTTCCTGGCAGGTGCGCTGGAAGCGTTTTTCCCCCAAATCACCTGGGCTCTGGAGAGATTCCGACTGAGTTTCTGGATCAATGGCGCGGATGATGCCGAGCCGTCCGACTTTTATTTTGCCGCTCGCCGCTTCACCATCCTTGCGTCGGTTGTGGCAGGTGTGTTAGCTCTGGTCCTCCTGCTCTACGGTCTGTTTCAGACGCCTGAACCGGTTCCGGACGCGGCCGAGCTTTTCAGACAGATGACGGAATCCCGCAAGGCGGAAGGGTGGATAGCCTCCCGGTGCGGTGTTTTCATATTCTGAGTCGTTTTTCGCATTGACAAGAGACGAGAAGCGGGTTAAACTTAACAGATGGATGCCCATTTCCCGAAAGGGAGATTTGAGATTGGCTGCGAAAGGAATATGCCGCTATGAACAACCGTGAAAAAACCATGGACCAGGTCGTCGCCCTGTGCAAGAACCGCGGATTTGTCTATCCCGGTTCGGATATTTATGGGGGTCTGGCCAACACTTGGGATTACGGCCCTCTGGGCGTAGAACTGAAGAACAACGTCAAACGGGCGTGGTGGAAGAAGTTTGTCCAGGAAAGCCCTTATAACGTGGGCCTGGACAGCGCCATTCTGATGAATCCCCAGGTATGGGTGGCGTCCGGCCACGTCGGCAATTTTTCCGATCCACTGATGGACTGCAAAAGCTGCAAAACCCGTCACCGGGCCGATAAGCTCATCGAGGACACCGGGGTCATTCCCGCGGGCTGGAGCTTTGAAAAAATGAAAGCCTATATCGACGAGCAGGACATTCGCTGCCCGCAGTGCGGCGAGCGGAATTTCACCGATATCCGGACCTTCAATCTGATGTTCAAAACATTCCAGGGCGTGACCGAGGACGCGAAAAACGAGATCTATCTCCGGCCTGAGACGGCCCAGGGGATTTTCGTCAACTTCGCGAACATCCAGCGCACCTCCCGCAAAAAGGTGCCGTTCGGTGTGGCCCAGATCGGCAAATCCTTCCGCAACGAGATCACCCCCGGCAACTTCACCTTCCGCACCCGGGAGTTCG
>CABQAA010000388.1 GCA_902461995.1 uncultured Oscillospiraceae bacterium
AGTTCCTGCCGAAGAGCGCCGATATCCACCTGACGGACCGTCACACCGCTTTTGACCGCCAGAGCCGCGGCCGTACCGGCCCCCTGCCCCACCGTCATGGTGGTGACCATGACCCGCAGAAGCGCCCAGCCGGATACGCTGGCGCTGCGTCCCGAACCCATGATGAGATTCTCGGCCTTTTTCGGGAGCAGGCAGCGCAGGGGAATTTCATACACGTCCCGCCCGAGGATCTGGGCGTTCCAGGCATTCTTTGCTCCAGCGTGAGCTTCCGCGTATAGGGCGCGGCTCTCTTCGACCACCCCGGTCCCAATGGCATCGGCAAAACGGCTGGGGGTTTGCTGCATCGCGGGGGTGAAAACAAAATCTCCCGCAATATGACCCGACGTCCGGATCCCCAGGTCGTCCGCTGTCGCGGCCACAAAGGCCCGTTCGAATCCGGGCATCCGCCGCCGAAAGAAATCCGTGACCGCATACGCCATCTCCCGACCGTCCAGCACCGCCTGCGCGGTCTGTTCCGCGTCCAGGCCGGGCACCCGGACGAAGCCCGTGATCACATGCACAACGCCCAAGTCCCGGATGCCATGCATCTGCATGGCATCGATGGTTCCGTGTCCCCCGACCCGTTCCGGGAATTCGCCCCGACGCCTGCCCTCTTCCACGATCGACAGCTGGATTCCTCCGCCGTGGGGGAAGAGAAAGGTGCCGTTGTCGTCATACTGCGCCAGCGCGTCCGCCAGCGTCCATTCGATATCCATCTTCTCGGGATATTCCTCCGGATTGTGCCGGAAATATCCGACGAAGGCATCCAAATCCACGTTCCCGAGACGAAACACATAGCTGGAATTGCCCGTGATTCTCTCCATGGGCACGCCAGCCAGCCGGGCCACATCCGCATCGCCCGTGGCATCCACCACAGCGCCGGCCCGTATTGTTTGAAGGCCGTTTCGCCCGGCAACGACAACACCGTGCAGAATCTCGCCGTCCCGCCATACGTCCACAGCCGTCATGCCGGTTAGCAGAAGGACACCGGCGGCGCGCAGACACTCCGCCAGAAGCCGTTTGGCCTTTTCCACATCGTAAATGATGTGTCCTTTGTGGCGCCGGAAGCTCTCCCCTGGTCCAGCCCCGTCCGCCAAAATCCGGACGATCTCCATCGGTATGCCCTCCACCGCCGTTTTGCCGTCGCGGGTAAACAGGCAGTTGTATACGGAACAGCACAGGCCGGCCGTCGCCACCCCTCCCACATATCCGTTCCGCTCCAGCAGGATCGTCCGTGCCCCGGCCCTGGCCGAGGCCAGAGCCGCCGCGATCCCGCCGAGGCCTCCGCCCACCACCAGTACGTCCGTTTCCCAGACTACCGGCACAGCCCGGTGCAAAATCGTTTCCTCCATCCCGTTCCTCCCGAAAATAAACAGCTCCGCGACACGTTCGGCTGCCGCGGAGCTGTCTTTTTATGACCGTTTCCGGTTGACCATCAGCACCGCTGCCGCCCCGACCGCCAGGAACAAACCAGCAATCGAAACCGCCGCTCCGGTTCCCGGGGAAGTGACGGGCGGATCGGCCGGAGAAGCTGCGGACGAGTCCTCCGAATCGGATACCTTCGTCCACACGGCGGTAAATGTCACCGCCTGCCCCGGCATGGTGAATTCCGCCCCGGCCGCGTACGTCTGTCCGCCGCTGCTCCATCCTCCGAAGCGGTATCCCTCTTTGACAAAGGGGCACGCCGGCAGGGTCAGTTTGGCGCCTTCCTCCAGAGAGACCCCCTCCGGGGCTGTCCCCGTGACCCCTTCTCCGCCGCTGTAGGTAACTGTATAGGTAACGGGATCCAAAATCCACACGGCGGTGAACGTCACCGCCTGCCCCGGCATGGTGAATTCCGCCCCGGCCGCGTACGTCTGTCCGCCGCTGCTCCATCCTCCGAAGCGGTATC
>CABQAA010000389.1 GCA_902461995.1 uncultured Oscillospiraceae bacterium
ATTCATGCCCGAACTGGACTGGCACCTGACGCTCGGCAACGGATGGAGCATTCCGCTGGGCTATATCTTCGCCATCGGGCTGATGATCTTCTGCTCGGCCCTGACAATCTGGTATTTCAAGTATAAGAAGTGGTTGTAGGCGGTCTCTCTATCCGGCTATCCGAATAACATCCATAGTTTGCAGCAGCCGATGCTGCAAAGCGTCAGCGTGAGTCCCACCATCGATTCGTAGACTACGAGCCGCAGCCGTTGTGTGATGGACACTTCGGTGCAACCTCCCGTCGCGTGGAAGAACGAACCGTGCGGCAGGTGGTCCAGTACGGTCGCCCCGGCGTTGACCATCGACGCGCCCCAAACGCCCGGTATGCCGGCGTCCAGGACGGCTCCGGAGAACGATGACGATGCGATCGTGGCCCCGGCCGTCGTCGAGGCCGTTGCCGCGGACATAAGGGCCCCTGCGATCGGGGCGATCAGCATTCCGCCGATATGCCATTCTCCGAGCAGCGCGATCAGATCGGCGTTCAGGCTCGACGCTTTGATGATTCCGGCGATTGCCCCCGTGCCGACGAGCAGAATGGCCACGGACGACATCTTTCCGAGCCCGTATCCGAGACTGTCCCCCAGCTGTTTCCACCGTCCCATAGCCGCCATTACCGCGAATCCGCCCAGCGGAAGAGCCACCAGCGGGTCGATTACGATCCCGAACAGCGGCCGGAGCGCCAACAGCAATACCGTCACGACCGGCGCAGTGATGCTTACGCGGAACGACGGCAGGTCTGCGGTCGGTTCCGGGGTTTCGGGGACTGGTTCGCCTGCAAATTTTGTTTTTTCATCCGGCAACAGCCGTACGATGACCCATACCGTCACCGCCAGTCCGATCAGCGCGGGCAGCAGGTTGGCGGCCATCACCGACGGCAGCGGGGCGTTGAAATTCTCCGCGGCGACGAGTGTGTTGGGATTGGGAGAGATGATATTCCCGCATTTTCCGCCGCCGATCATGGCCAGCAGCAATTTCATGCGGGAGACGGGCAGCCGCCGGGTTATCGTCAGGGCCACGGGAGCGACCGTAATGACGGCGACATCCACAAATACGCCGATGGCCGTCAGCAGCATGGTCGAAAATGCCAGCGAGAGGCATACATGCCTCGATCCCAGTCGTTCGACGATTGTCCGGGAGATCGATGCCGCGGCTCCCGTGCGGATCAGGATACCCGAAAGAACGCCGGCGGTGATGATCCGCACGATGGCGGGTACGAGGTCTTTGATGCCGTCGGACATGGCGGTGACGGTCGTTTCCAGTCCCATGTCTCCGATCAGCCCGCCGACCAGCGCGCCGAGGATCATGCTGTAAACCGGCGATACCTTCCGCAGGATCAGTATGATTGCAACAGCCAGTCCTGCAAGTGCTCCCCAGGTACTCATTGTCCGAATGATTTGAGCAGGTTCACGATCTGTTTTACGGTGCGGCGGATGTTTTCTGCGGCTCTCGCCGTTTCCATTGCCTCCGGCAGGCTTGTCGGGGCGGCCTGGATCGGGAAGACGGCGGCGAAGCCCTGTGCGAGCAGTTCGTCCGCGGCTTCGACGGCCCCGGCGATCGCCACGACGGGTATGTTCTGTTTCCGGGCCCTTGCGAGTACGCCTCCGGGAGCCTTGCCCATCGTCGTCTGACGGTCCAGGCGGCCTTCACCCGTGATGACCAGGTCTGCGCCCTCCAACATCCGGTCGAACGACAGGGCGTCGAGCACCATCTCGATGCCGGGGCAGAGCCGGGCTCCGAGCAGTGCGTACATACCTCCTCCCGCACCGCCGGCGGCTCCCGCTCCCGGCAACGTCCCGATGTCGGTGCCGTTGTATGCGCGGATGGCTTCGGCGAAGCGGGCGAGCCCGG
>CABQAA010000390.1 GCA_902461995.1 uncultured Oscillospiraceae bacterium
AGCAGCAGCACCAGCACCACTGACAGGCCCGTCACCCGGCCGGACGACACCCGCAGCACGGCGGAAAATCCTTCGGTGGGATGGAGCATGGTGTACCGGTACCGGCCGAACAAGGAGGCCTGCTGCAGGGCGTATTCCCTCTTGGGAGCCCTGAAAAAGATTTGATAGGCGGCGATCAGCAGCGTTAGAATTAGGAGGCTGATCATCACCGGGACCACCACATGCTGGATTCCTGCTTTCCGGTATTCCTCGTACGCCTGGGCGTACCCCTCCCGGTCCTGACCCTTTTTGAAGTACACCATGGCCTCTTCATATTGCTCGGTTCCCATGAAGGCTCTGGCAATGCCGATGTAGGCGGTGTTGTAATTGCCGTTCTGCCGCATCACCTGGTTCCAAAGCTCCACCGTTTCCTCATCCCGCCCCGCCTGATACAAGGCGTTGGCCTCGAGAATCGCCTGCCCGTAGGCTGTGGGGGAAAATCGGGTGATGCAGTCCTTGTAGGGATCCAGGACATAGAATCGGTTTCCGATGCATTCGAGGGCGGACGGGGTCCGGAAGGTTCCGGAAAACCGGCCGCTGCCGCCGAAGATCAGGAGGAGAGTGCCGTCGGTATTATAGAGAAAAACCCGGCCGCGCTGGGCATCCAAGGCCGCGATGATCGTGTCGTCCTTGATCCGGACATCCACGAAGGAAGTGTCCTGATGATCGCTTTTAATCCAGGCGTCCTCGAGATCGCCGTAATTCTCCACTGGAAGAACGTTGATGCCCTTGGCATTGAGCCGTTTGAGCTCACCGGTGGAATTGTCCGTGACCTTGGTGCAGGTCGTGATGAAGCCTTTGGAATCGATATCGAAATTGGTATATTCGATGGGTACGCTGCGCTGGATCCGGCCGCGCTGCTCCTTAGTCATCAGGCTCTTCCAGAAATACTCGATGAGCATGGTCACGGTCACGTCGATGTCGTTGCTGCCGTAGAAGCCGAGAAAGTCGCCTTCTCTGGAAAAGGTGGCGGCACCTTTATAAAGTCCCTGACAGATGGCGTATATCAGACCATCCGCTCCTGCGATCACTTTAGTGGGTGCAAAGTCGGATTCCTGCGGATACAGGCCGTTCTGCGGCTTTTCATAGACCGCCAGAACGTTCCCTTCCCCGTCGGCCCGGAGAATCCGCTTGTTTTCGGTATCCGCGATGTAGAGCTCCATCGCCTCTTCATACGTGGTCAGATACATCCCGGCGGCCCCGACGATGGACAGCGCCTCCCCGTTCTGCCGGAGGCTGAGGGTCCCTTGTTCCCGCAACTCCTCGTCGAGCACCGTGATGATCCCCTGCTTGCTGTTTAAAACATAGAGCCGGCCGTCGTATACCGCCATATCCTGGGCCATGCCGAAGGAGCCGGCGGATGTCTGGCTACCGTACAAGGTCTGATCGTCGGTGTATCCGGCGGGAGCCGGCACCGACTGGTCGTAGCTGTCATAGCCGTAACTCTCCGCCGGGTCCGCGGCCGTCGCGAATCCGGAGAGCAGCAGCACGCCGGCAAACAGCCCGGCGGACCATTTCAAAAGCAGGCCGGCCGATCTGCGTTGTCTGTTCGACACGTCTCCCATTCCTCCCCTTTTTATTTGATGTCCGCTCATCCCTTAATTCCGGAATACGCCATGGTCTCGATAACCTTATTCTGGGCGAACAGGAACAGAAGGATGGGAGGAATGATCATAAACACACTGCCGGCCATCGACGGACCCAGCCGCAGAAAACCGCCGGCCTTGATCTGGTTGATGGCGTCCCCCAGGAGCTTCAGCTCTTCGTTGAACACCAGACCCGACACCTGCTGGTTCCATACCGAGACGAAAGCAAACACCGTCAGGGTCAGCCAGGCGGGTTTGA
>CABQAA010000391.1 GCA_902461995.1 uncultured Oscillospiraceae bacterium
CCGAACAGATCGGTCTCGGTTTCCACCTTGAAGGTGGTTTCGAGCACGCCGGCACGGGCGCCGCCGATGCCGGCAGCATAAGCCAGCGCCACGTCGAGAGCGCGGCCGGTGGCATCCTGATGGATGGCGACGAGGCAGGGCACACCCTTACCCTCGACATATTCACTGCGGACGGTGTGGCCAGGGCCCTTCGGCGCGATCATGAACACGTCGACGTCGGCGGGGGGGACGATCTGGCCGAAATGGATGTTGAAGCCGTGGGCGAAAGCCAGAGCCTTGCCGGCGGTCAGATGGGGTTCGATGTCCTTCTTGTACATATCGGCCTGGCGCTCATCGTTGATGAGAATCATGATGACGTCGGCCGCTTTGGCGGCATCGGCCGCGGTCATGACTTTGAGGCCGGCCGCTTCCGCTTTCGCCCAGCTTTTGGAGCCGTTGTACAGGCCGACAATCACGTCCACGCCGCTTTCATGCAGGTTGAGCGCATGGGCGTGCCCCTGAGAGCCGTAGCCGATGATGGCGACGGTCTTCCCTTTGAGAACACTCAGGTTGCAGTCGCTTTGATAGTAGATTTTTGCCATGATATCCTTACCTCCTGTGCCGGGTTGCGGCAAATTTATGGGTTTGAACCCGTTGCTTCCGGTCCTGCCGGAAACGCAGGGTAAGCTCATCCGGGTTCGGCGGCGTCCGCCTTGGGTTTGTCCTTCCGGGTGGGTTCGGCGCCCTTTTCAATGGCAATGACACCGGTGCGCACAATTTCCCGGATGCCGTAAGGGCGCAGCAACGCCTCGAGCGTTTCGGTCCGCTCGGCGGTATCCGCGTATTCGAGGGTGAGGGTGGAACGGGTGGCGTCCGCCACCTTCGCGCCCATCAGCTCGGCGGCGCGGATGATTTCGGCCCGTTGGCCGGGGCCGACTGCCACCTTGATCAGAGACAAGGTGCGGGCGATGGTGTCGCCGGCCTTCAGGGTTTTGACCTTAATGACCGGAATGACCTTGTTGAGTTGCTTCTCGAGCTGCTCAACGATGTATTCGTCCCCGTCGACGACGATGGTCATGCGAGAGACGGTGGGGTCTTCGGTGATGCCGACCGCCAGAGAATCGATGTTGAAGCCGCGGCGGGAAAACAGGCCGGAAACCTTGGAAAGCGTGCCGGGATGGTTTTCCACCAGCACAGACATGGTATATTTCATCGGTGTTCCCACCCCTTTCCGGTTACAGTGAGGGATAATCGGGCTTAACGCGGCATTCCAGCAGATAGGGACGGTCGTCGGCGAGCATCTCGCCGATGGCGGCTTCCGCCTCTTCGTTCGAGGAGACGGCCCTGGCGCGGATGCCATAGGCTTCCGCAATTTTGACAAAATCGGGGCTGGCGGTCAGATCGATGCCGCTGTGCACCCCGCCGTATTGATTATCCTGCAGCTCCCGCACCATGCCGAGGCGGGCATTGCGCATGACGACGATTTTAACACCGAGGTCTTCCTGGCGGATGGTCGCCAGTTCCATCAGGCTCATCTGAAAGGAACCGTCTCCGCACACCGCACAGACCTGGAGGCTGTTGGCCGCGCTTTTGGCGCCCAGGGCGCAGGGGATGGAATACCCCATGGTACCCATCCCGCCGGAGGTGAGAAAACGCCCATCCCGCACGGCAAAGTGGTTGGCGGACCAGATCTGATTCTGCCCCACATCCGCACAGAGAACGCCGTTCTTCTCCATCCGGGAAGAAAGGGTGCGCATGAAAGTCTTAGGTTCCACGAATCCTTCAACCGGGGGGATCGGCTTCGCGGCATAGCGCTGCCGCCGGTCGACGACGGTTTTCACCCATTCGTCCGGGGCACGGACGCCCTCGCTCTGGCGGGTCAGCTCGGTGAGAACCTGACGCAGG
>CABQAA010000392.1 GCA_902461995.1 uncultured Oscillospiraceae bacterium
ACGGGCGGAAAACTCCCGGTAATCCGGATCGGCGAGGGCCTCCAGGCGCGGACGAAGTGAGGACATGCGGATCGTCTCCTACTCTATTATGATGCGTCATGGAAGACGCGGCGTTCATTCGCTGGAACGCCGGTATTGTCCGGGTGTTGTCCCGGTCTCCTTTTTAAAGGAACGAATGAAGTTGCTGACATCTCCAAAACCACAGCGGGAAGCGACGGCCGCCACGCTGATATCGGTTGACAGCAGAAGCTCCCGCGCCAGGGCGATCCGGCAGAGCAGCATATATTGCTTGGGGCTGCTGCCGGTCCATTCCCGGAACGCATGGGAGAGATACGACGGGCTGAGATAAGCGTGCCGCGCCAGCTCTTCGAGTGTCACATCCTCCATGAAATGCGCATCGATATACCGCTGCGCTTCCAGAACGGGACCGGCGGGGGTGGTGGCCGGTAGGGGAAACCGTGCCGGGTCCTGACGATAGCAGAGGACCATCATCCGGCAGAAAAGCGCGGCCTGGCTGACGCCTGCGAACGCCGGGGCGGACACCTCCTCTTCGGCCATCAGCCGGAAATAGGGCTCCAGTTCCCGGCCGGGGTCGGACAGCCGGTGGCAGAATCCGGCCGGACGCCGGAGAAAAAGAGATTTCAGACGGGCATCCTCCAGCGTATGATCGAGCCACGCTCCCGTAAGTTGGAGCGTATACCGCCGATATGTGTCGCTCCCCAGAACCGTACTGTGTTCCTCCAGCCGGCTGATGACAAACAGATCCCCCGGACATCCGTCATAGGAAGCGGAACCGATCTGGACACGCAGATGTCCGGAATCGATGTACAGCAGTTCGTGCACATTGTGTGAATGGCGTTCATAGCTCATGAGGTGATCGGTATACCGGCAGAAAAATGGCTTTCCATCCGCCATGTCGACATCCTCCAAAAAACCGATTTTACTTATTTTATCATATGCGCCGCCAACTGGCAAGCCGGCCGGCGTGCTATGATGAATCGGACAATCCCGCAAATCACGGCGGGATGATAATCCGAGAGAAACGAGGAATCGGTGTGTCCAAAGAACCCTTTCGTTTTACCTCTCTCGAAGAGGTACAAGACAAAGCGGCGGCGCTCGGCGTCTCCCTGCCCCTGTCCGGCGACTCGGCGGTGTTGGGGCAAAGCCTGGAGGTTGCCGGACATCGGCTGGCAAATCGGCTGGTCATACAGCCCATGGAGGGCTGTGACGGAACGCCGGACGGCAGCCCCGGCGACTTGACGAGGCGGCGGTACCGCCGGTTTGCCGAAAGCGGCGCCGGTCTGATCTGGGCCGAAGCAGTGGCGGTCGTCCCGGAGGGGCGGGCCAATCCCCGCCAGCTGATGCTGACCAGGGCGAATCTCGACACTTTCAAACGGCTGACCGAGGATATCCGGGAATGGGCGGTGCGGGCGACCGGGCGGACGCCTGTGCTGGTGATGCAGGCGACGCATTCCGGCCGGTATTCGAAGCCGGAGGGGAAACCTGTTCCCCGCATCGCCTGCCCGAATCCCCTGTTCGAGAAAGACGGCCCCCTGCCTTCGAGCTGCGTGCTGTCCGACGACGAGCTGCGGGGATTGCCCGAGCGGTACGCCGCCTCCGCCCGTCTGGCCGAAGAGGCGGGATTCGACGGGGTGGACATCAAGGCCTGCCACCGGTATCTGCTGAGTGAACTGCTCTCCGCCCATACCCGCAAGGGGCCTTACGGCGGCAGCTATGAAAATCGCACCCGCCTCCTGCTCGAGGCCGTGCGGGCGGCCGGGGCGGCGGTGTCGGGGCGGACGTTCATCACCAGCCGTTTGAACGTCTACGACGGATTCCCCTATCCCTACGGTTGGGGCGTGTCGCCCGACGGCGTCTCCGA
>CABQAA010000393.1 GCA_902461995.1 uncultured Oscillospiraceae bacterium
ATACGCGTTCAAGGTCAACGAGGTGCTCAAGGCATATATGCTGGGACGGGACATCGATCTGGTCGATTTCAAGCTGGAATTCGGCAAGCTGTCCGACGGCACCATCGTGCTCGCGGACGAGATTTCGCCCGACACCTGCCGTTTCTGGGATGTGCATACCCACGAGAAACTGGATAAGGACCGGTTCCGCCGGGATCTCGGCGGCGAGGAGGAAGCATACAAGGAAATCCTCCGCCGGATGCTGGGCGAATAAAAAGGCCGAGACGACTGACTATAGACTCAAACCCCGGTTTGAGTCTATAGTCTTGGTTTTTTCATATCCATCTAAGCCAGAATAAAAGGAGGAGCTATATGGGCGGCGTTTTTGGCGTGGCGGCGGGCGACAATTGCATCACCGATCTGTTTTTCGGGGTGGACTATCATTCCCACCTCGGGACACGGCGGGGCGGCATGGCGGTTTATAACACCAAGACCGGCTTCGAAAGGGCCATTCACAATATTGAAAATTCCCCGTTCCGCACCAAGTTCGAGCGGGATGTGGACGAAATGGCTGGGCCGCTCGGCATCGGCTGTATCAGCGACACCGACCCCCAGCCGCTGATCGTCCGGTCCCATCTCGGCACGTATGCCATCACGACGGTCGGGCGGATCAACAATCTGGAGGATCTGGTCGGACATGCCTTTGAAAACGGCAGCTCCCATTTTTTGGAGATGAGCGGGGGCAAGGTCAACGCAACGGAGCTGACGGCCTGTCTGATCAACCAAAAGGGTTCGATTGCCGAGGGGATTCAGAACGCGCAGGAGCTGATCGATGGTTCCATGACCATGCTGCTGCTGACAAAGGACGGCCTGATCGCGGCCCGGGACCGGATGGGGCGCACCCCGCTGTTTATCGGGAAAAAAGAGGGGGCTTTCTGCGTCTCGTTCGAATCGTTCGCGTATCTGAATCTGGGGTATCGGGACGAATACAGCCTGGGGCCGGGGGAGATCGTCCGCATCACGGCGGACGGCTATGAAACCCTGGTTCCCGCCCGGAAAAAGATGAAGATCTGTGCCTTCCTCTGGACCTATTTCGGGTATCCGACCTCCGCATATGAAGGGGTCAACGTCGAGCAGATGCGCTACGACTGCGGCCGGATCCTCGCGCAGCACGACACGGATACCGACGCCGATTACGTTGCGGGTGTCCCCGATTCGGGAACGGCCCACGCGATCGGCTACGCCAACGAGTCGGGGATCCCCTTTGCCCGGCCCTTCATCAAGTACACCCCCACCTGGCCCCGCAGCTTCATGCCCCAGAATCAGGCGGTACGCAACCAGGTGGCGCATATGAAGCTGATTCCGGTGGATGCACTGATCCGGGACAAGCGCCTGCTCTTCATCGACGATTCGGTCGTCCGCGGCACCCAGATGAGGGAAACGGTTGATTTCCTCTACAACAGCGGTGCGAAAGAGGTGCACATCCGCCCGGCTTGCCCGCCGATTCTGTTCGGCTGCAAATACCTCAATTTCTCCCGTTCCACCTCCGACCGGGATCTCATTACCCACACGGTCATTCAGGAACTGGAGGGGGAAGAGGGATTCCGCCATTTGGAGGAATACATCGACGCCCATTCCGCGCGGTACGGCCGGATGGTGGACGGTATCTGCCGGAAGCTGCGGGTCACGTCCTTAAAGTATCAGACGCTCGAAGGCATGCTCGCGGCGATCGGGATCGATCCGGACGCGGTCTGCACCTACTGCTGGACCGGCAGAGAATAATCGCTCAACAGCGACGGTATCCGTTTGAGATGGGATTTCGAACGGGTTTATGCATGAAAGGATGAAGAACTGTATGGAAAGCGCAAGCAAGAGCTATGCCGCCGCCGGGGTGGAT
>CABQAA010000394.1 GCA_902461995.1 uncultured Oscillospiraceae bacterium
AAGAAAAGAAACCCCATCCGAAAGCCCGGGCGGCGGGACTCATCGCGAGCTGCGCGGCTGTGGCCCTTCTGGCCGGAGTGGGCGGCGGTTATCTCGGAACCCACCTTCCGGCGGCGGACGGGTCGCCTTCCTCCTCCAGCGGGAACACCGTCCTGTACCAGTCGGTGGCAGGCAAAACCGGCACCGGCGAACTGTCGGTAGCGGATGTAGCCGCCAAAGCTGCGGATTCTGTAGTGGAGATCACCACCGGATCGGTTTCCTACGCCGGGCAATTGGTCCAAACGGGCGCCGGCAGCGGCGTCATTCTCTCGACCGACGGGTATATCGTGACGAACAATCATGTGGTGGAAGGGGCGAGTTCCTACACCGTCCGCACCCGGAACGGGGATACTTATACCGCGAAGCTGGTTGGTGTGGATACCAAGACCGATCTGGCCGTGCTGAAAATTGACGCCACGGGACTAACGCCGGCGGTGTTCGGGGATTCGGATCAGCTGGTGGTCGGGGAGACTGCGGTCGCCATCGGGAATCCGCTCGGCGAGCTGGGCGGCACCGTTACGAGCGGGATTATCAGTGCGCTTGGCCGCGATGTGACCATCGACGGCCAGACCATGACCCTGCTCCAGACCAATGCGGCGATCAACCCGGGCAATTCGGGCGGGGGCCTCTTCAACAGCGCCGGAGAGCTGATCGGCATCGTCAACGCGAAGTCCTCCGGAACCGGCATCGAAGGCCTGGGTTTCGCCATTCCCGGCAACACCGTGAAGTCCGTGGCGGAGGAACTGATCCAAAACGGGTATGTGTCGGGCCGGGTGGATGCAGGGATCATCCCCGTGGATCTGACCTCGCAGGAACAGGCGCTGCGGTACGGCGTCAGCCGGACCGGCATTTATGTTCTCTCGGTCGACAGTACCGACGGCTTTCAGGCAGGGGACCAGATCCTCACCATGGATGGGGCGGCCATCTCCTCGATGAGCGATTACAACAGCGTGCTTGACGCCCACCAGGTTGGGGAGACCATTCCCGTGGTGGTGCGGAGGGGGATCCGTCAGGTAACGGTGAACATGACTCTGCGGCAGGCGGGCGGCACCTCCGGCTCCGGCGCCAGCGCCGCGTAATACCATGACAGCCGAACGGCTCCCCGGACTTTGGTCCGGGGAGCCGTTTCATATGGATCGCGCTGGGCCGGGTGGGACTTGCGCACCCCTTTAGCAAGAGTCCGGGGTATTTAAACGCCCCGGACTCTTTATTTATTCGGACATATCCGCCGACTCCTCGATCACCCGGCGGCATAAGGCGCGCAGATCGTCCATCGTTTCCAAGTTCCCGGCGGCACGGCGGAATTCCGCCGCCCCCCGCATGCCTCGCATATACCAGGCGGCGTGCTTGCGCGCCTGCAGAAGGGCGAGGCGTTCCCCTTTATAGGCCACAGCCAGTTCCACCTGCCGGCAGAGCACCGCCATCCGTTTGGCGGCAGGCGGTTCGGGAAGGAGGGTTCCATGCTCCAGATACGCCTCGATCCGGGAGAACAGCCAGGGCGTCCCCAGCGCGCCCCGTCCGACCATCACGAGATCGCAGCCCGTCTGTTCATATAGAGCGGCGGCGGCCTGCGGAGACGTGACATCCCCGTTTCCAATGACGGGGATGTGCAGCGCCTCCTTGACCTGGCGGATGATGTCCCAATCGACCGGCGGGGCGTACATCTGGTCCCTTGTGCGGCCATGGACGGTCACGGCCGCGGCACCGCCTGCCTCACAGGCCTGGGCGACCTCGACGGCATTGACCTGGTCCTTGGCGTACCCCTTGCGGATTTTCGCCGTCACCGGCACGTCCACTGCGTCCGATACCGCCCGGACGATGCGGAAACA
>CABQAA010000395.1 GCA_902461995.1 uncultured Oscillospiraceae bacterium
GCAACATCGACACAGGCCTCCCTGATGGTCACCTATAGCTCGACCCAGAAAGCCGGCACGCTGTTTGGCCTGACCGATTCAAAAGGGAACCTCGTGGCGGCGTTTTCTCCGACGAAATCCTATCAGTCGGTGGTGATCTGCGCCCCGGCCCTTAAGCAGGGGGACAGCTACACCCTTTACAGCGGCGGGACCTGCAGCGGGGAATCGCTGAGCGGCTATTTTGCCTCCGGTGCCCTGTCGGGCGGCACCGAGCTCACGAACGTCACCCTGTCCGGGGCGGTCACAAGCGTAAGGGATGACGGTTCCGCCGGCGGAAACGCGGGAGGCATGGGACCTGGAGGTATGGGGCCGGGCGGTATGGGAGGCCGGCCCGGCAGATAAAGACAGAAGGAGCCCAGGCGGTTGAGTTTTGAACTCAACCGCCTGGATTTTTATTTTTAGAAAATATCAATATCGTATATATAAATATATTCATCATATAAACTATTTACTTTTTGTGCATTTAGTATATACTGATAGAGGGATACAAAAATTGGGAATTGTGTTAAAGAAAGGAAGGTTATCATGAAACGCAAAATCAGAAAACCGTTTACAAGCCTCTTGATCGTCTTTTCTGTTGTGTGCCATGGTTTCGCATCGGGTGCGGCCGCCGAATCCGATGCATCCGCTGTGGAAAATCAGCCTTCCTCCATTGTCCTCGAGGACGTGTCCAAACGCGGAGAATGTGAAAAGCACTTTTTATGCGAGGATGGGTCCTATATCGCGGCGGCCTATCCCTACCCGGTTCATGAGCAGTCCGAGAACGGCGAATGGGTGGAGATTGACAATACACTGGCGTTTGAGAATGATCGGATTGAAACGGATTGTGTGGAATTTCGGGCTTCCTTCGCCATAAATGCCAATCCGGAAACCACGGCATCAGTTCCATTCGGAGATGATTCAGCCGTAACGGAAGTCCCCGAATCCGGCAAATTGATCAGCATCTCGAGCGGCGGGCATACGCTGGCATGGTCTTTGACCGGAACGGCAAGGATCCCCACTCCTTCTTCCGGTACCTTCACGCAGAAGGCCGGGGCGGCTGGTCCCATAAAGAATCCGGTGCCGTTATTTACCGTGCAGGAACAAAGCCTTCGCGCGGATTCGACGGCGGCTATAGAAAGGACTGAACAGGCGGCGCCCGAAACGGATTACGAAAAAACGGTTGTAAAAAAAGCGGTTTCCTCCCTTTTGTATGAAAACGCCATGGGCAACGGCATCGACGTACGGTATACGGTCGCGCCTTACAGCGTCAAAGAGGACATCATTCTGCGGGAAAAGACCGTCTTTCACAGCTATACCATGCATGTGGACGCAAATGGTCTGACCGCCGTAAAAACCGAGGATAATCGAGTGGAATTTCGCGATGCGGAAGAGCAGATGGTTTTCACGTTGAAAACACCCTATATGTATGATGCCGCCGATGCGGTCTCGGGTGATATTGAGGTTGTGGTTGTACAGGAAGGGGAAGACTGCACCATTACGTATACGCCCGATTCCGCATGGCTGAACGATGAAGCGCGGCTGTATCCGGTGACGATCGATCCGGAATCGACGAGCCGGTATCATTCTGTCAGCGACACCTTTGTACACGAAGGAGATGGAAGCTGCTGCAGCGGCATCACACCATCCACCTACGGACGGCTGTATATCGGCAAAAAAGGCGAAAGAGTCCATCGCGCCTATTTGAAAATCGAGACCCTTCCCTCGGTCCCGGCCGGCAGTTATATCGAAGCGTCTACCCTGTACGCGCAGTGCTACGCGGGAACCAGCACCTCCAAGCCCTTTTCCCTCAATAAGGTGACGGCCTCCTGGTGGAACGCCTCGAC
>CABQAA010000396.1 GCA_902461995.1 uncultured Oscillospiraceae bacterium
ATAGGTCCGGTCCGGCTCGATTTCCTCGGGCTCGCGTATAAACAGATCGCCCCCAATATGCAGCAGCGCCATCCGGCGGGCGGCCTCCTGACAGAGCTGGTATTCGATCAGTTCGCCGACCAGCTCCTGCCGGAGCGCCTCCGCTTCCTCGTGACGCGGCAGTAGCATGGACGATTTGATCTGCACCAAGCGCGCCGCCATTTCCAGGAATTCCGTCGCCACGTCCAGGTCGGCTTCCCGCATTTGCCGGATCGCCTCCATGTACTGATCGAGGACCTCGTGAATCGGGATGTCCAGAATATTCAGCTTGTTTTTCTGCACAAGAAAGAGAAGCAGATCGAGCGGCCCCTCAAAATCCGGCAGCTTATAGGAAATGGCTTCCATGTTCACACACCCTGTTCTGAAACCTTAAAAGACGACGATGCCGTGCAGCCCCAGAATCAGGCAGAGGAAGTTTCCCACCACACTCCGCAGAAAACTCAGGGGAATATCCAAAACCCCGGTCAGCAACAGAGCCATGATGCCGAGGGTGATATACTGGGAATACCGCTCCATGGTATAGACAAAACGGTCGGGCAGAAAGAACCCGAAGATCCGGGACCCGTCCAGCGGCGGAATGGGCAGCAGATTGAAGACCGCCAGGCCGATATTGACGGAAGCAAAGGTATAAACCAGCACCCATGCCGCCATGTTCAAAAACCAGACAGAGTCCACAAAGGTATAAAGAACGCGGAATACCGCGAGGGACAGGGCCGCCATCAGCAGATTGGAGAGCGGACCGGCCAGCGCCGTCAGAGCCATGTCCCGTTTCGGATGTTTAAAATTGTAGGGGTTGACGGGGACCGGTTTGGCATAGCCGAATCCGCACAGACAGAGCATGATGGTACCGAATACGTCCAGATGCCGGAGCGGATTCATCGTCAGGCGGCCGTTCCATTTGGCTGTATGATCCCCCAGCCGGTCGGCGGCGAAGGCATGCGCCATTTCATGAACCGGCAGGGTGACAAAGATAACCGCTGCGTAACTTACCAGCATGAAAAGAAGATCCCAAAACGACAATTTTCCCCAGTTGCCCAGTAATGTGATCAGCATAAACGCAGTCCTTCCTCATGGTGGAAATCCAGATGGTATACCTGAAATATTATACTGGAAACGAAAGGGAATTACAAGGACAAACCATCCCAATGCCGCAGAATTCAAGTTTTTTTAACATCTCCAAAAAAAAACTTGCTTTTATACGGGATATCTGCTAATATATATCCGTTGCTTTTTAGAGGATGGTCCATGCGGATCCTCCCATTGGCCCACAAGGAGGTGCAGAAATTGGCAAAATGCGATATTTGCGGTAAGAGCGTTACGTTCGGCATTCAGGTGTCCCACTCCCATCGCCGCTCCAACCGTACCTGGAAGCCCAATATCAAGCGTGTGAAGGCGATGGTGTCCGGTTCCCCCAAGAGAATCTACGCCTGCACCCGTTGCCTGCGTTCCGGCAAGGTTACCCGCGCCGTCTGAGGACATCGTACACCCGAGAGCTGTGCCCACCGGCGCAGCTCTTTTCTTTATCCCCGCGTATTTTTGACACGGGGAAACCCATCCTAATTCACAATCAAAGGAGGGCTGCCGCTGTGAAAAACATTTGGCACGATATCGATGAAAAACGGATCCAGCCGGATGACTTCACCGCCGTCATCGAAATCCCCAAGGGCGGTAAAAACAAATACGAGCTGGACAAGGAAACCGGCCTGCTCCGCCTGGACCGGGTGCTCTACACCGCCACCCACTACCCGGCCAATTACGGCTTCATCCCCCGCACCTATGCCGACGACGG
>CABQAA010000397.1 GCA_902461995.1 uncultured Oscillospiraceae bacterium
CGTCACTTCGGCATATCCGCCCCATAAATGGGGCGCCTGGCCGGGATCGCCTGCGTTGGTTACCCCCATGTGGAGACAATTCGCGTCGTCTCCGCCGAGACAGAGTGGACAATCGCCGCAGGGACAGGCGATATCGACGATAGCGGCGTCTCCCGCCCGGATACCGCAGGCTTCCGCATCCTCGGGGTGAATTTCCCGGACCCGGCCCACAAATTCATGGCCGATGATCGAGGGATATCCGGTCGCCAGGCGCCCTTCGTGAATATGGATATCGGTTCCGCACACCCCGCTGGCGATGAGATCGAGCGAAGCCATCCCCCGGGGCGGTGTCCCGACCGGATAGGACCGGATGTCAAACGGCCGGTGAGGCCCCTGAAATACCGCAGCTTTGGCGTAGGTCATGATGGAATCCTCCTTCTGATTGATTATACGATGGAAACCGGCAGATTTCCGAATGCGCGGAGAAGAGGCACGAGTTCTTCCGCCGTATAAGGCGGATTTTCTGCATAGGCGTAATCGAGGCCGAGCGCCTTGTATTTGCCTGTGCCAAGGCGATGAAACGGCAGCAGATGGACAGCCTCTACCGGGATGTCCGCCAGCAGCTCCGCCATTTGTGTACAGGCCTCCTCGGTGTCGTTGACCCCGGGAATGACGGGAATGCGGATGGTGATTTCGACGTCCTGTTTGGATAATCGGCGCAGATTATCGAGGACCCGTTCCAGACTGCCTCCGGTATAACGGCGGTAAGACGCTTCATCCGGACACTTGAGATCGACGTAGTATTGCCGGACAAACGGCAGAACCGTTTCAAAGGACGAAAACTCCACACAGGCTGCGGTATCGATCAGGGTGCGGACACCCGCCGCGGCACAGCGATCCGCCAGTTCCGCGCAAAAGGGTGCCTGCAGCAGCGGTTCGCCTCCCGACAGGGTCAGTCCGCCTCCGGAGCGGTCGTAATAGGCTTTGTCGGCCAAAATTCGGGGCAGAACCTCCTCCGCCGTTACCTCCCGGCCGGCTGGAATCAAGGCTTCCGACCGGCATCCCGCTGCGCAGATTCCACACCCGGTACAGATATCTCGCCGGAATGTGTGGACGTTTCCGTCGTCGGTATGGCATCTCAGAGGACAGAGCGGCACGCACCGCCCGCAGTGGACGCAGCGCTGCGGATAAACGAGCAGCTGGGGATGCCCAGAGAGTGTTTCCGGATTGTGGCACCAGGTGCAGTGCAGGGGACAGCCCTTCAAGAAAACAGTGGTGCGGATGCCCGGGCCGTTGTCGGTGGAGAATCCCTGAATATCGGTGATCCATCCTTTTTGTTTATCCATGCTCAGTCCTCATCAGGATGTCTTCCTGAACTGCCCGGTCCAGGCTGATATAATAGGCGCTGAACCCGGAGACCCGCACCACCAGGCTGCGGTATTTTTCCGGATGATCCATCGCGTCCTGCAGAACGTCCCGGGAGATGGAGTTGATTTGGACCTCCTGTCCGCCCTGCTGAAAATAGGTGCGAATCAAGGCGGACAGACAGGCACGTTTCCGGGGATCACGAAACATCACGGGGCTGTATTTCTGATTGACGACCGTCCCGGTTCCAACCAGGGTATAGTCCGGCTTGGAGAGGGAATGGAACGCTGTCGCCGGACCGTCCCGGTCCCGTCCGTGCATGGGGGAAGCCGCATCGCTGAGCGGCATGCCGTTCAGGCGGCCGTCGGGCGTGGCGGCCACTTCCTGCCCGGCCGAAATATTCTGAATATTCGAGGCGATGGCGATATAGACTCCGCCTCCGTCCCGTGTTTTATACC
>CABQAA010000398.1 GCA_902461995.1 uncultured Oscillospiraceae bacterium
AAAACGGGCCTTGAGCTCGACGAGCACCGTCACCTGCTTGCCGTTGTCGGCCGCCTTCATCAGGGCGGCGATGATGGGGGACTGGCCGCTGACCCGGTAGAGGGTCTGCTTGATGGCGAGGACGTCGGGATCCTCTGCGGCCCGGCGGACGAAATCCACCACACAGTCGAAGCTTTCATACGGATGATGGACGAAGCGGTCCCGTTCCCGGATTGCCTCGAAGGGATCCGCCACGCCCCAGAAGTCCGCCGGTGTCACCGGCGTGACGGGAGGAAGGCGGAGCCGGTCGTCCAGCCCGCTCAGACGGAAACAGAAGGTCAGATCGAGGGGGCCGGGCACTTCGTAGATATCCCGTTCATCCACCTGCAGCATATCGGTGAGGAATTCCCGCAGCTCCCGGTCGCAGTGGCGGGAAAGCTCCAGCCGGACCGGCTTGCCCCGTTTTCTCTTTTTGATGGATTCCTGAATTTCGATGAGCAGATCTTCGGCCTCTTCGTCGATGGAGAGATCGCCGTTTCGAGTCAGGCGGAACGAGGCGACCGCATCGATGTCGTGCAGCTCGAACAAATCCCCGAGATGGTGAGTCAGAAGGCTTTCGAGCAGAATGAACGCCCGTCCGGTTTGGCTGGGCAGCTCGACGAGGCGGGGCAGAATGGAGGGAACCTGCACCACTGCGAACGCGGTCTCCCCGTCTTTTTTCAGCCGAAGCCCCAGATTCAGGCTTTTGTTTGCCAGCATGGGAAACGGCCGGCTGCGGTCTACGGCCAGAGGCGTGAGAACCGGAAACAGCACTTTCTCGAAATACGCCGCGACAAAGGCGGCCTGATCGGCGTCCAGCTCCTCCGGCCGCAGCAGGAAAATGCCTTGTTTTCCGAGCTGGGGGAGGAGGGAGCGGGCAAAGCAGGTGTATTGCTTCTCGACAAACGCGTGGATGTTCTCCCCCAGGCGATGGAGCTGCTGATTCGGCGTGAGGCCGGCAGGATCCGGTTCTTTGTATCCCGAACGCACCTGTTCCTGCAGTCCCGCGACCCGCACCATGAAGAATTCGTCCAGGTTGGAGGCGGTGATGGCCAGAAATTTGCATCGTTCGAGGATCGGATTGTCCTTTTCATACGCTTCTTCCAGGACCCGGGCATTAAAGTCCAGCCAGCTCAGTTCCCGGTTGATATAGGGAAACGCCGTTGCTTTTTTCATGGAGATTCCTCCCGGTTCAGATTCCAGACCGGTCAAAGCAGGCTGCTTTTGACCACGAGGACCGGTTCGATGCCGAACACATCCTCGAAAAACGGGGCGCAGTCGTCGAAAGCCCACTGTTCGAGCAGAAGCTCCTCCCGCGCTTTGACCGTGACGACGAGGCGCTCCTCCTCCAGCCGGATTTTCATCTCGCCGAGCTTGCCCTTGCGGGATTCATCAAGGGTGTTGGCCAGATTGAGGATGGCGGCGAGCTTGTCGGCCAGCAGCTTCTGCTTGTCGGAGAGAATGACGGTTCCGGGACTGGCGCGGTGCAGATCGCCGTATTGCGCGATCTCGGCAGTTAGAGTGGTTTCTTCCTCGTCGAGCCCGTAGAAGTAGGACTGTTTGATGAGATCGTAAGCGGCCAGAGAGGCGTTTTTCGCATTGACGCCGTAACCCGCCTCGTGCAGCAGCGCCGCGCATTCGAGCAGAATCCGCTTTTTGCCGCTGATGCCGTGGAGTTTTTTCAGCTTTTCAAACAGCGCCACAGCATAATCCCGCACCCGTTCCGCATGGGCGAGATCCATGCCCCGCCGGCGGCACATCTCCCGGGCACAGGAGAGGGCC
>CABQAA010000399.1 GCA_902461995.1 uncultured Oscillospiraceae bacterium
GGTATGGCTGTGCGGTCCCAGCGTCGCGGACGGGTTCGCGGACGAGGCGCTGGTGGAGTTCATGCCCCTCGACGCGGACGAAATCCGGGCTTATGTGGAAACCGGCGAACCCCTCGACAAGGCGGGGGCGTATGCTATTCAGGGCCGGGGAATGCGGTTTGTCCGCGGGATCACGGGCGATTTTTACACCGTCATGGGATTGCCGGGGGCCAGGCTGTGGGCGTTCTTAAAACCCTATCTCTTAAAACTTTCATAAGATTTTGGGAATTTCTTTCTTTTAAAGGGAATTTTTGAAAAAAAGTGCCCGTTTGCGGTTGAGAATTTTTCTGCCCGCGTATATAATATAGTATCGGCAGTCAAGGCTATTATGGAAGTGTGTTCCTTTTGATAAGGAACGCAAAACGCCGCAGGCGTTTATAAGCGGGGGTGCCGCCTCCGCGGCCGCCGGGCAGCGGCTGTGTGATAAAGATCCGGGATAGGCCAGGGGGCCAAAACGAAAGGAAGAGATGTATGTTGTTCAGCCGGGATATTGGGATCGATCTGGGAACCGCGAACACCCTCGTATACATGAAGGGCAAAGGCATCGTGATGCGGGAGCCTTCAGTCGTGGCGATGGATGTCAAAGAAAATATGGTCATGGCGGTGGGCCGCGAAGCCAAGGAAATGATCGGCCGCACCCCCGGCTCGATTTCCGCGGTCCGCCCGCTCAAAGACGGCGTGATTGCCGATTTCGACGTGACCTCGGAAATGCTGAAATACTTCATCCGCACGGCGGTGCATTCTACCGTCTTCAGCCGCCCCCGTGTGGTCATCTGCATTCCCTCCGGCGTGACCGAAGTGGAACGCCGCGCCGTCGAGGAAGCCGCCCGCAACGCGGGCGCCAAGGCGGTTGAACTCGTGGAGGAACCGATGGCCGCGGCCATCGGCGCCGGCCTGCAGGTCAACGAAGCGGCCGGCTGCATGGTCGTGGATATCGGCGGCGGCACGTCCGAGGTGGCCGTGATTTCGCTCGGCGATATCGTGACGAAATGCTCGGTCCGCACGGCGGGCGACGATTTCGACGAAGCCATCATTTCCTATATCAAGAAAAAATACAATCTCCTTATCGGTGAACGGACGGCCGAGGATATCAAGATCCGGATCGGTTCGGCGTTCCCCTATGAGGATGAAACCACCATGGACGTCAAGGGCCGCAACCTGGTCGACGGTCTGCCGAAAAACATCACCATCTCGTCCGAAGAGGTCCGGGAGGCTCTGGCCGATCCGGTGTCCGCGATTGTGGACGCCATCCGTTCCACCCTCGAAAGTACGCCTCCCGAACTTTCCGCCGACATCATCGACAACGGCATCATGCTCACCGGCGGCGGCGCCATGCTCCGCGGGCTGGACGTCCTCGTCAGCCGGGAAACCGGCATGCCGGTCCATGTGGCCGAAAATCCCCTCGACTGTGTGGCGGTGGGAACGGGCAAATGCCTCGACATCGGCATGGTCAGCAATTTCCGCTCCGGCCGCGCCCGGTAACGATCCGGTAAAACACGCCGATAGGAGGACGCTGTGAAGGACTTCCTGAAAAGCCTGGCATTCAAAGTGCTGGCGGGAATCGCCTTGTTTCTGGTGGGCATCATGATCTACGCAGCGTCCACCGGCGGGTTTTCCACTATTCCCGCCACCATCACGGGGGCCATCATCACCCCGATCCAAACCGCTTTCGCCGCCGTGACGGACGGCGTCAAAAATTTCTTCGGAGGGTTCGCGGCCGCAGGTCCTTTGCGCGATGAGATCGCCGATA
>CABQAA010000400.1 GCA_902461995.1 uncultured Oscillospiraceae bacterium
AAGGAGATCGTGGAGATGCCTGCCGATTTCGCGCGGCGCCAAAGAGCTTCTTGCAGGCGTCCATCATCATCTGAGAGGCGGTCAGCCGGCCGTCCCACATCGCTTTGGCACCGACGTACCAGAGCGGCCATCGCAGGGGATAGCTGGCTTCCGTGTCGTTGAAGGCCTCCACCGGACCCTGATCGTAATAGAGATACCGGGCTCCGAGCGCCTCTTTAAAACAGCGCTGGTTGCGGGTGGCGACATCTCCCTGCACCCAGGGAAGGTCTTTCCAGATCGTGTTGGCCGCGGCCGGACAGTACCAGTCCCAGACGGATACGTTCCGGCAGCCGGTCATCTCGATCCATTTCCGCGCGTTGTCCAGGAAAGGCAGGGCGTAGTGGGTGTGACCAAACTCGTATTCGTACCGGATATGGTACCCGCAGTCGGGGCCGGTATCCACAGGATGGAACATACACGATTCTTTGCAGAACATCAGCATCACATTTTTATGCAGCGGGATTTTGGTCCGGGGCGGGTCGTATGTAGGAAAGTAGATGAAAAACATCAGCTGCTTGTCGGGGTGCTTTTCTTCCAGCCCTTCGGCAACCTGGTTGATGAACCGTACCATGGTTTCGCTCGGGGTGCCCATTTTACGGCATTCGTCGCATTCACAGAATCCCTCGAAAAAGCCGTCGTTCGCGGACAGGGACGCCTGGGTGCAGGAGGGATGCTCCTCAAAGTAACGGTCCACCTTCCGGATGGTCTCCTGCACCACCTCGGGGTTTGAATAGCACATCTGCCACCACTCGATGTAGGGATTGCGCTTGCCGTCCACGAGGCAGTACCATTCGGGATGCTGCTCGAAATACTGTTCCCGGGGGAACAAAGCGTAGTAGGCGTGGTCGATCTGCTTGTCGCAGCCGCCCATATACCAGCGGCGGGCGAATTCCGGATTCCGACGGTAGACCCAGGTCTGCCGGTATTCGAAGGTGGGAGTCTGCTCCACCTGCAGATACCCGACTGCGATGGTTTCCCTGCGGGGGATCACCTGCCAGAGTTCGTCTGGGGCGAACCAGCCGCAGCCGAGGCGTTCAAGCAGCATGGTCACGGCAAACTGCGTTCCGGTGAAAACGCCGTCATCGTTGCCGAGCAGGACGAGGCAGTCGCCTTCCCTTCGGAGGATTACCCGTTCGTTTTCGGGGTACCCATGAGGTGTTTCGATTCCGAGGGCGACGGTCTCGCGGGATTCCCCCACCAGAATGCGGGGTCCCTCCACCGGCGCGCTGTCGTCCGTCAAGGGCAAACGGGCGCCGCTCATTCGCTCGATGATGTCACACAGATCAGCGGCGGCGGCCTTCACTTTTTCATCCGCAAGCTTGGATATCACGACTTTGGAACAGGGAACGCCCTCTTTGACAAGGAGCAGATCCGGATACACGGGGGTGCGGTTGCCTACCATAGGAAAATTCCTCCTACCTCTATATATAGAGTTGCTAAATTCGAGGCTGTATCTTAATTTGTGTTCAGCATAGCATACAAAAAACCCCGCCTCAAGGATCCGAGCCGCTTCCGTTGCATTCTCACAACCACCTGTGCAAAAAGTGACAACCGGGTGATTTTTAGCAACTAAAACCAGGCGCTTTTTGGCAGAAAAGGGAGGGTTTTCGTCTGCTTTTGGAGGGATTCGGGCGGAAATCGGACCGATACACGGCGGTGAAAAGACAACTTCGGACAACCAGCCGGACAAAGGTGTTTGTTGAAATTTTCAGAAGGGTGCGGTACACTCAAAAAGACGAGATAACAGACA
>CABQAA010000401.1 GCA_902461995.1 uncultured Oscillospiraceae bacterium
CCCACCTGCTTGCCGATGGCGGGAATCAGGCGCACCGCGGTGGTCTTGGAATTGATCATACCGATGGCGGCCTGGTCCGCGATAATGGCGGAGATCACCTCGGCGGGGGTGTCCCCGGGCACGTTGATCATGTCCAGCCCGACCGAGCAGACCGCCGTCATGGCTTCGAGCTTTTCGATCCGCAGGCAGCCGCAGCGGGCGGCGTCGATCATGCCCGCGTCCTCGGTGACCGGGATGAAGGCGCCCGACAGGCCGCCGACGTGGGAGGAGGCCATGACGCCGCCCTTTTTCACGGCGTCGTTAAGCAGGGCCAGGGCGGCCGTGGTGCCGTGGGCGCCGCAGCATTCCAGCCCCATTTCTTCCAGGATGTGCGCGACCGAATCCCCGACCGCCGGCGTGGGGGCGAGGGAGAGGTCGACGATGCCGAAGGGCACGCCGAGACGGGAGGAGGCTTCCTTGGCCACAAGCTGGCCCATCCGGGTGATTTTGAACGCCGTGCGCTTGATGAGGTCGGATACGGCGGTCAGGTCGCAGTCCCCCGCCTTGGCGAGCGCGGCCCGAACCACACCCGGGCCCGAGACGCCCACGTTGATGACGCAGTCGGGTTCCCCCGCTCCGTGGAAAGCGCCCGCCATAAAGGGATTGTCCTCGGGCGCGTTGCAGAACACCACCAGTTTGGCGCAGCCGATGCAGTCCCGGTCGGCGGTCTTTTCCGCCGCCGCGCGCACGACCGGCCCCATCATCGCCACGGCGTCCATGTTGATGCCGGCCTTGGTCGAGCCGATGTTGACGGAAGAACAGACGTGATCGGTGACGGACAGCGCTTCCGGGATGCTCTCGATCAGTTCCCGGTCCCCGGCGGAAAAGCCCTTCTGCACCAGGGCGGAATACCCGCCGAGGAAATTGACCCCGCAGGTGTTCGCCGCCCGTTCGAGGGTGAGAGCCATGCGGATGGGATCCTTATGCTCACAGGCGGCGAGGATCATCGCGATGGGAGTGACGGAAATCCGTTTGTTGATGATCGGAATGCCGTATTCCTTTTCGATCTGTTCGGCCACGGCAACGAGATGCTCCGCCCGGCGGGTGATTTTATCGTACACCCGGTCGCAGGCGCGGGCCATGTCGGCATCGCAGCAGTCGAGGAGGGAAATCCCCATCGTGACGGTGCGCACGTCAAGGTTTTCCTCCTGGATCATGGTGATGGTTTCGAGTATATCATGAGCGTTGAGCATGAGTGTCGGCCGCCTTTCGGAAGATTAGATCTGGTGCATGGAATTGAAGATGTCCTCGTGCATCGCATGGATGGAGAGATGCATCTCCCGTCCGGCGGCGGCCATCTCGTCGGCAAACTGGGTAAAGGGGATGTCGCTGCCGGAGATATCCACCATCATGATCATGGCGAACATATCCTGCAGGATGGACTGGGTGACTTCCAGGACGTTGATGTGGTGACGAGCACAGTCGGAGGACACCCGGGCAAGGATGCCCACCATGTCTTTTCCGATAACGGTGATAACAGCACGCATGTTGAGGTCAGCCGCCTTTCTGTTTTTTGAGAATACAAGCATAGGGTTGTGACAGTCCTACATTACCTAACGGGCGGCAATCCTGAGCCGCAGCCCTAATTGTATGGGTGGGTTAGGTGATACGGCCGCCGTTGGTTTTCATTAAAAAAACCAGCCAGTAACCTGGGGGTTCAGGGAGGCATGCCCCCCTGACGTTTCTTTCCCCCCCTTTTTATTTTTATCAGCCCCGGGCAAATGCGGAAGCATTTGCGCAGG
>CABQAA010000402.1 GCA_902461995.1 uncultured Oscillospiraceae bacterium
GGCGTTCAACCGGCAGTTCAAGGCCGCGTTTGCGGTTCCGCCGCTCGTTTACCGCAGCGAAACATCCGCCAAAAGGATGGCCCCGCTCAATCGTGAGGACGCTGATAGAAATTCCCGGAAACCTGATCGGTCTTCAGTACGTTGATGAAGGCACCGGGATCGATCTTCCGCACCGTCCGCGTGACCTTTTTGACCTGGTCGCCTGCGATCACGGAATAGATCATGGAGCGCGGCTGACCGCCCCACAGACCGGTCCCACGAAATAAGGTGGCGCCGTGATGGGTCGCGTCTTTGATTTCGGCGTAGATGTCGTCCGCCTTGTCCGTGATGATGAACAGGGTGGTGCGTTTATACCGCGGATTGAGCAGATGCACCACCTGGGTGGAGGCGTATTGGAAAAGGATCGAGTAAAGGGCTTTGTCCCACCCGAAGAGGAAACCCGCGATCACCAGCATGACGGCGTTGCCGAGCAGAATGTAGTTCCAGGCATCCACGTTCAGCCGTTCCGATACGGCGACGGCAATAAAATCGGTGCCGCCGCTCGTCGCCCGGCCGAGCAGGCAGAGGCTGATGGAGAAGCCGTTGATGATGCCGCCGAAAATGCAGATGAGCAGCACGTCGTTTGTGATCGGCATGGAGGGCAGCACGTCGGTAAGAAGGCTGGTCAGGGCGATCATGAGGCAGGAATATAGGGTGAATCGCTTGCCGATCAGGCGGAAGCTGATGACGGCCGGTACGGCGTTCAGGAGTACGTTGATCAAGGAAAAGGGCAGAGACAAGCCCCAGAACCGCTGAGCGCTCCGCTGGATGAGCAGCGTCAGACCCGTGAAGCCGCCCGGAACCAGGCCGCCCGCGTCGACGAAGCTGTTGATGTTGAGCGCCATGATCACCGAAGCGGCGGCGATAAGCGCCAGCCGGAGAGCATGATCCCGGACGGTGTGCAGAGGAGGGACGGAGGACGGTTCACGCATGGGAATCCCCTCGATTCGGTTTGAATTTCGGACAGCAGGAGCGGAACTCTGCTCCTAGTATAGCATGCGGCCGATGAAAATAGTACACCCATTGTTTAAGAAATCCCGGAGGAAAGCAGGATGTCCACATGGAATTTATGGCATGGCTGTCATAAGCTGAGCCCCGGCTGCCGCCATTGCTATGTCTACCGGACCGACGGCCTTCACGACCGCGATGCGGGGGAGGTCCGCAAGACGGGGTATTTCGATTTGCCCCTCCGGCGGAACCGGCAGGGAGAGTATAAGCTGCGGCCGGAGGACGGCATGGTCTACACTTGTTTTACCTCCGATTTTTTGTTGGAGGACGCGGACAATTGGCGGGCTGACGCCTGGGCTATGATGCGGCAGCGGCCGGATCTGACCTTTCTGTTCATCACCAAGCGCATCGGCCGGCTGGATGCCTGTCTACCCCCGGATTGGGGAGACGGCTATGAAAACGTCTGCATCGGCTGCACGGTGGAGGATCAGAAGCGGGCAGAGGAACGCCTGCCGCTTTTTCTGACGGCCCCGATCCGCCACAAAATCATCATCTGCGAGCCGCTGCTCGAGCAGGTGGACCTCACTCCTTACCTGACCCCGGCTATTGAGGAAGTGGCGGCGGGCGGGGAATCGGGGACCGACGCGCGGATCTGCGACTTTGCGTGGATCCGTGCGCTTCGGGAGCAATGTGAGGCGGCGCGGGTGCCGTTCCATTTCAAGCAGACCGGCGCCCATTTCCGAAAAGACGGACGGATCTACCGGATCGAACGCCGCTATCAGCACA
>CABQAA010000403.1 GCA_902461995.1 uncultured Oscillospiraceae bacterium
CGGCGGGTCAGCACCTCCTGCATAGAGGCGTAATCGTCCTGCCCGTCCACGGTTTTAATCTTGAATTTGCGGTACCCGGCCTTGAGCGGCCGACCATTTTCAAACACCACCATGCCGGCTACAGTGTCGCTGCCGCCGGTATTGGAAATATCGTAGCTCTCGATCCGTACGGGAGGGGCCGGCAGGCCGAGCAGCCGGGCCAGCTCGTCGAGCGCGGCGGCGTCCCGCCCCGATATCCCGTTCTGCCGCGCGATCCGCTCGGCGGCGTTGTCGCGGCACATCGCGATCAGCTGCGCCTGCTCCCCCTTTTGGGGCAGGACGATCCGTACCCGCCGCCGGCCGCCGGCCTTTTCGGTCAGCCAGTCTTCGAGCAGCTCCCGGTCCTCCACCTCGCCGTCAATCGTCACCTGATACGGCACCCGTTCCCGGATCGCATAATACCGGCGGAGGAATTCGGAGCGAACCGACGGCAGTGCATCGGTCTCCTCGATGATAAAATCCTCTTTATCCGTCAGAGATCCGCCCATAAAGCGAAGCACCGCGAAGCAGATGGATTCCGGTCCCTGAGCGGCGGCGATGACGTCCTGCTCTTCGATGCGGGACATGACGACCTTCTGCTTCTGGCCGATTTTCCGGATTGCGTTCACTCGGTCGCGATAGCGGGCAGCCTTCTCAAACTCCAGATTTTCCGCCGCTTCTTCCATCCGTTCAGTCAGCAGCGCGACCATTTTGCTGCTCCCCTGGGTGAGCAGTTCCACCGCCTGATTCACCCGCTCGGCGTAGTCCTCTTCCCTCACCCGGCCGGTACAGGGGGCGCAGCACTGGCCGATGTAGTGATTGAGACAGGGGCGCTCCCGGCTTTTACCGTAGGAAAGGGGTCGGGAGCAGGTGGACAATTGAAACACGCGGTTGGCCTCGTCAACCGTCTCCCTCACCACATATGTGCTTAAGTATGGACCGAGATAGCGCGCGCCGTCGTCCTGCTTCAGCTTGGCTTCGGCGATGCGGGAATAGGGGGGCGGGGAGATCCGCACGTAGTGATACCCCTTGTCGTCCTTGAGCAGGATGTTGTATTTGGGATTGTATTGCTTGATGAGGCTGCATTCGAGCACCAGAGCCTCGAATTCGCTGCCCACCACGATGGTATCGAAATGATCCACCCGGCGGACCATCTGCCGGACCTTCTCGGTATGATTGGTGTCCGACCCAAAATACTGACTCACCCGGTTTTTCAGCGCCTTGGCCTTGCCGATGTAGATGATATCGCCCCGGACGTCTTTCATGATGTAGACGCCGGGATTGAGCGGCAGAGCCATCGCCTGACGCCGCAGTTCGGCGAGCTTTGGATTTTTATCCGGATTTTGGTTCATGGCCGCGCCTCCTTTTGCCGGATCTCTACAGATGGAAAAAGCGCGGCTGCCGGGCGGCAGCTGCGCTTGTCGTACTCCTTGTCCCCGCTGGAGCGGAGGATGCCGGGATTATTCCGCGAAGCCCGATTCGACCAAAGCCACAAGGCCGTCGACAGCTTCCGCCTCATCGTTGCCGTCGGCAATGATGCGGATGTTGGTTCCCCCGACAATGCCCAGGGACAGAACGCCGAGAAGGCTCTTCGCATTGACCCGGCGCTCCTCTTTTTCCACCCAGATGGACGATTTATACTCGTTCGCCTTCTGAATGAAAAAGGTGGCGGGACGGGCATGCAAGCCAACCTGATTCTGAACCAAGACGTCTTTTACATACATGATGGAAACTCCCTCTCATC
>CABQAA010000404.1 GCA_902461995.1 uncultured Oscillospiraceae bacterium
GCCAGCGAATCGGGATCGCCAAGGCGATCTCCGTCAGCCCGGAATTCGTGGTCTGCGACGAGCCGGTGTCCGCCCTGGACGTGTCGGTTCACGCCCAGATTCTCAACCTGCTCGCCGACCTGCAGCAGAAGCTCGGCATGACCTATCTGTTCATCTCCCACAATCTGGCGGTGGTGAAAGACATCTGTCCATCGGTGGCGGTGATGTACCTTGGCTCGGTGATGGAAACCGGGGATACCCGGACGATTTTTGACAATCCCCTGCACCCCTATACCCAGTCGCTGCTCTCGGCGGTGCTGGACGTGGATGTGGACAATAAACGGGAGCGGATGATCTTAAAGGGCGAGATTCCCAGCCCCATTGACGTGCCGCCGGGCTGTCCGTTCTGCACCCGCTGCCCGAAGGCCGGTCCTCTCTGCTCCAAAGAGCGGCCCGAGCTGGTGCTGGCCGAACCGGGGCACTTCGTCGCCTGCCATCTGGCGGCGGGGAAGGACGTGGAGAGCCCCGCGGATTCCTGAAGCGGCATCAAGGACGACAAAGTGAGGATGGAAGACGTGGAACAGTTTGACCGGATTATCGATCGGACCGGAACCAATTCGTTAAAATACGATTTTAAAGCGGAAAACGGGATGCCGGACGATGTCCTGCCCATGTGGGTGGCGGACATGGACTTTCGGGCACCCGCTCCTGTGATTGAAGCGGTGAAACAGGCGGCGGAGCATGGAATATTCGGATACAGCGAAACCGGCGCCGGATATTTTGAGGCGCTGCGCCGCTGGTTTTCCGCTCATTACGGCTGGGAGGTCCGGCCGGAATGGCTGGTCAAGACCCCGGGTGTGGTGTACGCCCTGGCGGCGTCGGTGCGGGCCTTCACCCGGCCGGGGGACGGCGTGCTGATCCAGCAGCCGGTCTATTATCCCTTTGCCCAGGTGGTGGAAGACAACGGCCGGCGGCTCTGCAACTGCCCGCTGCTCTATGAAGACGGCCGGTATCGGATGGATTTGGGCGCCTTGGAAGAGACGATTGCCCGGGAAAAGATCACCCTGACCCTGCTCTGCAATCCCCACAACCCGGTCGGCCGGGTATGGACCGATGAGGAGCTGCTTACTTTCGGAAACATCTGTCTGCGGCACGGTGTGCGGATCGTCTCGGACGAGATTCACGCGGATTTCACCTTTGACGGGCGGCGGCACCGGCCGATCGCGAGCCTGTCCCCGGCCTTGGCCGCCCAGACCGTGACCTGCACGGCACCCAGCAAAACCTTCAATCTCGCGGGTCTTCAGGTGTCGAACATCTGGATCCCGGGAGCCGACATGCGGCAGGCTTTCCGGCGGGAGATGGCCGCATCGGGGATCGAGCTTCTCAATGCCCTGGGGCTTGTCGCCGCACAGGCGGCGTATGAGCAGGGGGAGGCCTGGCTTTCGGAGGTCAAGGCCTACATCGCCCGCAACCGGGATCTGTTCCGGGACTATCTCCAGACGTATCTGCCTCACGCACGGCTGGTGGAGCCGGAGGGCACCTATCTACTGTGGGTGGATTTCCGGGCCTACGGCCTCAGCCACGACGAGCTGACCTGCCGTATCGTGGATAAGGCCGGCCTCTGGCTGGACGACGGCTCGATTTTCGGCCCGGCGGGGGATGGATTCCAGCGGTTCAATATCGCCTGCCCGCGTTCGGTACTGCAGGAGGCGCTCGGCCGGCTGGGAAGGGCGTTCGGCGAGCTGGAGACGGCCTGTACGGCGTAACAGAACAAAACGC
>CABQAA010000405.1 GCA_902461995.1 uncultured Oscillospiraceae bacterium
TCGTAGATCTCATCGAAGGAACGCCCCTGCATATACATTTTGCGGTAAATGCCGGTGATGCTTTTGATCCGCCCTGACACAAAGGGCTTCAAATCAAAGTCTGCCAAACGCTCCCGGATCCGCTCCTGAATGCTCATCAAAAAGGCGTTGCGCTCCCCTTCCCGCAGGGCGAGGGCGTCTTCGATCTCCTTATACGCGACCGGATCGAGGATCCGCAGCGAAATATCCTCCAGCTCCTCCTTGACCGCCCGGATACCGAGACGATGCGCCAAAGGCGCGTAGATGTCCATCGTCTCCTTGGCTTTGTCCCGCCGTTTCTGGGGTTCCCAGCCGGCGCTTGTGCGCATATTGTGCAGCCGGTCAGCCAGCTTGATGATGATAACCCGGATGTCCTGCGACATGGCGAGCAGCATTTTGCGCACATTCTCGGCCTGCTGCTCCTCTTTGGAGGAAAACGGGATTTTTTCGATCTTGGTCACACCGTCCACCAGGGCGGCCACTTCGGCGCCGAACAGTTTCCGCACATCCGAAAGCTCCACCGGGGTGTCCTCCACCACATCGTGAAGGATCGCCGCCTCGATGGTTTCGCTGTCCATCCCCAATTCCACCAGGATGCACGCCACTTTGAGCGGATGGCAGACATAGGGCTCCCCGGAAGAACGCCGCTGTCCCTCGTGCGCCTCGCAGGCGACCGAGATGGCGCGGTCGATGGCTTCCAGGTCGTATGGTTTATCGCTTTTGATAATCAGCTTTTTCAGTTCGCTGATGACATCGTCGGTTTTCAACATGCTTCGGTTCCTCCTGCACGGGAATCCGCGAGGGACTCCAGATACCGCATCAGCGGCGTGGCTGTGAGATCCGCCTTTCCGGCCGCAGGCAGCAGCCGGATCGACAGAAAATCCCCCTCATCGGCTATCTGCAGAAGCCCCGCCTGACGCAGAATTTCCAGAATCAGCAGCAGACCCGTGTATGTAAACGAATCATCTCCAAGTGCATGATACAGATGCTCCACCGTCCCGTCGAACTCCTTACGCGAAGCGAGGAAGCGGTAGACCTTCCCGGCCTCCTCCCGGGTCGGCACGGGCAAGGAATCCGTCCGTTCCCCGCGAAAAGCGGTTTCGGCCTCCCGCAGGGCAGTGAGCAGCTCCTCCTGTCTTGTATCGGCAAAACGGATGTCCTTGACCAGAATCGACACCCGGACGTTCCCCTGATATTCATTGCGGTCGAGAGACACCG
Organism: uncultured Oscillospiraceae bacterium; assembly: GCA_902461995.1. Lineage (GTDB taxonomy): Bacteria > Bacillota > Clostridia > Oscillospirales > Acutalibacteraceae > UMGS1623. Next base: position 1,237 of record CABQAA010000405.1, read on the forward strand.
CCAGATTGACTTCGTCCCCCGGTACAAACGGAAACCGCTCCGGCGTGGTGCCGAATTTCATAGCAGTCAGAGTTGCGCCGTCCCGTGTCAGCTGCAGGCGCAGATGTTTGCCGCCGCCCACCGGCGTGACCGACGAAAGGCGCATCCCGAACAGCCCGAACAACGGCGCAGGGTTGCCCGTGCCGAACGGTTCCATGGCCGCGAGAACCTCGAGCAGCGGCAGGCTGACCTGTCCGGGCCGCAGCTTGCAGTCGAGATGCAGGGCGGGGACCGGCATATCCGGCATGGCCGAGGCCGCATAGGCGTTGACGGCCTGCCGGAATTCTTCGATACGGGTCACGTCAAGCGTGACACCGGCGGCGAGTTCGTGACCTCCAAAACCCAGCAGGCAATCCCGGCAGGCCGACAACGCGTCGAACAGGGAAAAGCCCGGCAAA
>CABQAA010000406.1 GCA_902461995.1 uncultured Oscillospiraceae bacterium
CCCGGAAGAGGGGAAATACCACTTTGACGGCCATCGCCACTGCCGGCAATGCTTAAAGCCAGAACAGACGGAGGCGGCGGGCGGCAAATGTCCGGTCTGCGGCGGCCGGATCACGGTGGGGGTGCTCCACCGGGTGGAGGAACTTGCCGACCGGGAAGAGGGGTACCGGCCGCCGGACGGGCGCCGGTTCGAGAGCCTGGTGCCGCTGCCGGAGGTCATCGCGGCCTCGACGGGCCGCTCTGCGGCCGGAGCCAAAGTGCAGGCGGTTTATCTGGAGCTGCTGCGAGAATTGGGTCCGGAATTTTCCATCTTGAGAGAGGTGCCGCTGGACGACATCGACCGGACAGCCGGCCCCTGCATCGCGGAGGGCATCCGCCGGCTGCGGGAGGGAAAAGTGGAGGTAAGCCCCGGTTACGACGGTGAATACGGGCAGGTCCGGATCCTCAACCCGGAAGAGATCGAGCGTTTGTCCGGACAGTTGTATCTGTTCGAGGGACGCGGACAGTCGCCGGGGAAAACCGCGGTCAAACGGTCCGGAAAGGCCAAATCCGCGCCGTCCTGCTCTGAAGCGGCGGAGCCGCATGACCCCGCGCCGCATTACGGTCTCAACGACGAGCAATGGGAGGCCGCTTCTTCCAATGAACGGACCGTGGCCGTGGTCGCCGGTCCGGGGACAGGCAAAACCAGGACCCTGGTTTACCGGATCGCCTATCTGGTGGAACAGCGGGGAATCGATCCGTCCCATATCACCGCCGTGACCTTCACCAACAAGGCGGCGCGGGAGATGAAGGAGAGGCTGCTGGCCCATTTCGGGGACAAAAAGATCGTGAAAGCGATGACGATCGGCACCTTCCACGCCATCTGTCTCGACCGGCTGTCCAGGCGGGGGGAGGAAACGGCCCTTCTGGATGAGGCGGAAGCGGCGGCCATCGCGGCCGACATTCTCGCCGAAATGGATCTGAAGCTCTCGCCCAAGGATGCCCTGCAGGCCGTTTCCCGCCGCAAAAGCGGCTTGATTGATCCAGAAGACGGGGAAAAGGCCGCTGCTGCGGCCGCCTTTTTCGAGCGGTATGCCGCCCGTCTGCGGGAACTGTCGGTGCTGGATTTTGACGACCTCCTTCTCGAGGAACTGCAGGATCTGGAAACAGGAAAAGCGGCCAAACTGGATGGATTCTCCCATTTGCTGGTGGATGAGTTCCAGGATATCAATCCCGTGCAATTCCGTTTGATCGAGTCCTGGAGTCGGGAAGGAGAGAGCCTGTTCGTGATCGGCGACCCCGATCAGGCGATCTATGGATTCCGCGGCTCGGACGCCCATTGCTTCGAGCGTCTGCGGGACGCCCGGCCGGATCTGCACGAACTCACGCTTTTCCGGAATTACCGGTCGGCCCCGGCGGTGGTCGGGGCGGCGCTTCCGGTTCTGTTTTGCGCCCCCGGGGAGGCGCCTCCCCGTCTCGAAGCGCAGAGAACGGACGGTGACCGGGTGCGTTTGCTGACGGCCGGGGATCCTTTTGACGAGGCGCTGTTCATCGCCAAGGAGATCGGCCGTCTCGTCGGCGGATTGGACATGCTGGAGAGCGGTGCGGCCGGATCCGCCCGCCGGACAGCGGTGGGATTTTCCGACATCGCCGTTCTTTATCGGACCCATCGGCAGGCGG
>CABQAA010000407.1 GCA_902461995.1 uncultured Oscillospiraceae bacterium
ATTACCGGGACGGCTATACAGCCGGCGCCGTGGAAGAAGCGGCAAAATATATGCCGCCGGACGCGCTTTTTGAAGCGACAGGCCTGCAGATGCTCTCCTTCAACACCCTCTTTCAGCTGTTGTCAGTGCGAAAACACCGGCCGGATGTTTGGGCTAAAACGCATAAGCTCCTGTTCATGCCTGACCTGTTCCGGTATGCACTCGGCGGCCCGGTCTGCTGCGACGCGACGGTCGCCTGCACCAGCCAGATGCTCGATCCCCGTACCGGGCAGTGGCATCGGGGCGTGCTCGAGCGGTACGGTATTCCCGAGAGTCTGCTGCCGCCCATCCGGAAAAGCGGAAGCCTTCTGACGAAGGTGCGGGGGATCTCGAGCATTCTCGTGGCCGGGCACGATACCCAGTCCGCTGTCACCGCCATGCCGGTTCGGCCGGAGGAGGCGGACGAGGCGGCCTTTGTCTCCTGCGGCACCTGGAGTTTGTTCGGCTGCGAGCTCGACCGGCCGATTCTGACGCCGGAAAGCCGAAAGGCGGGCTTGTCCAACGAGCTGGGCGCCGACGGGCGGATTCATTACTTAAAAAACATCAGCGGCCTGTGGCTGATCCAGGAAAGTCGCCGCGAATGGCGGCGCCAGGGCCAGGTATACAGCTATGCCGATCTGGAACGGCTGGCTCTGGATGCCGAACCGCTGCGTTCTTTCATCGACCCGGACGCGCCCGATTTCGTGCCGCCGGGGGATATCCCGGGCCGGGTACAGGCGTATTGCGCCAAAACCGGGCAGCCGGTGCCGCACTCGGTCGGGGAGATCATGCGGTGCATCTATGAAAGCCTCGCTATGAAATACCGGGCGGCACTCGACCAGTTCAGCCGGATGACGGGCCGCAGCTTCCGGGTGCTGCATCTGCTCGGCGGCGGGGCAAAGGACCGGCTGCTCTGCCAGCTGACCGCGGACAGCCTTGGCATTCCCGTCGTTGCCGGGCCGGCTGAAGCCACGGCACTCGGCAATGTGATCCTGCAGCTCATCGCGCTCGGCGAATTGCCGGATATCGCGGCTGGACGCCATCTGATCCGGCAGACCCAGCCGCTCAAAACGGTTCGGCCGGGATCATGCGCCGGGTGGAAAGAGGCGTATACCCGCTATACGGCGATGCTGGAATCGGAATAAAAAGGAGATTTCCACAATGTTATATCCTAAAATCGGCATTCGGCCGGTCATTGACGGACGCCGGGGCGGCGTCCGCGAGAATATGGAAGATACCACAAGGCGGATGGCGGAAAGCGCCGCCGCCCTCATTCAAAGCCGCCTGCGCTATCCGGACGGCACGCCGGTCCAGTGCGTGATCGGCTGCACCACCATTGGCGGCGGGGCTGAGGCGGCTGCGGTGGCCGACCAGTTTTCTCAGGAAAACGTCGTCGCCACCCTGTCGGTGACCCCCTGCTGGTGCTATGGGACCGAAACCTTCGACATGGATCCGAACACCATCAAGGCGGTCTGGGGCTTTAATGGAACCGAGCGCCCCGGCGCGGTTTATCTCGCGGCGGTGATGGCCGCCCACGCCCAGTGGGGCCTGCCTGCTTTTTCAATTTACGGACGGGACGTACAGGAGATGGGGGATACGGAAATTCCCGGGGAC
>CABQAA010000408.1 GCA_902461995.1 uncultured Oscillospiraceae bacterium
ACGACGAACAACACCGACCAGCCCAAAATGATCGAGCCCATCCATCTGCCGGTTTTCGGGGCGACCGATGGGGAAAACGCGATGATGGGCATCATCGAAAAAGGCGCCGAGTACGCCTGGATCGAGGCCCAGGCCGGATACAAAAACATCGGATATGCGGGCGTTGGCAGCGGATTCCGCCTGCGCGGAGCGGAGACCGTGTACGTTCCCGGTCTCTACGGCAATTACAACCCCACCCCCTATTATGCCCATAACATCATCGACGTGGACTATCTGTCTGTCGGCTATTACCCGCTCGCCGGAGAGCAGGCAAACTATGCGGGCATGGCTGAAGCGTATGCCGGATATCTGGAGGCGTCGGCGGGTATGCCGGATGAAGGCGATACGCCCCAGCTGTTCCTCGAATTCCTCGGCGGGGTGCTGTGCCGGGAAAACTTTTTGGGATTCCCGTATAAAAGCGTGCAGGCCACCACCACCTTCGCCCAGGCGCAGGAAATGATCGAAGATATCCGTGTGTCTACCGGCGTATCCCCCGTCGTCAAGCTGACCGGGTTCGGGAATGCGGGGCTGGACGTCGGAAAGGTGGCGGGCGGCTTCTCGTTCCACAGCAATATGGGAGGGAAAAAGGGGTTTGCGTCGCTGCAGGAGTACTGCACATCCCAAAAGCTGTCCCTCTTCACGGACTTTGATCTGATCAATTTCCGCCAGTCTGCGGGCGGGTTCAGCACCAATTTCAATGCGGCGCAGAAGGTCAGCGGTGTGGTGGCCTATCAATACATTTATTCGCCCATGTTCCAGGGCTACCGCGAAGAATTCGATTATCATTACCGCCTGCTGTCCCGGTCCAAGCTGATCGAGGCCGCCGAAAAGCTGCAGAAAAAGGCCAGTTCGCTCGGCGTCACCGGCGTCAGTCTGGAAAGCCTGGGCAAGATGGCCTATTCCGACTACAGCGAGATTCAGTACCAGATCCGGGGCAATATGAGCCGGGACGTGACAAGGATTCTCGCGGGGTTCCGCGAAGCTGGGCATCCGATTCTGACGACCAGCCCCAACGATTACGCGGCGGTGGGATCCGACATCATCGCGGGTTCCCCGGCCAATTCGGCGCAGTTTGATGCGCTCGATCAGGATGTACCGTTTTATCAGATGGTTTTCCGCGGCCGAATTCCCCTGGCCCTGACCCCGGTCAATATGGCGGGCGACATGACGGCGCGGTACCTGCAGGCGATCGAGACGGGCAGCGGGCTCTACTTCACCCTGTCTAAGGAGTATGAGAGCCGATTCGCCTATTCCACCCAGGGGGCTCTGCTGGCGTCCCTGTATGAGGACAATCGGGACCGGATCCTCTCGATGGTGGAAGAAAGCGCTGCGTTTTACGAGGCGGTGGACGGCTGCACGATCATCGGCCACAGCCTCCTGGCAGAGGGGGTTACCCGGACGGATTTCGAAGGCGGCGTTTCGGTTGTGGTGAACCAGACCGACAATCCGGTGGAGACGCCGCTCGGGACGGTTGGTGCCCGCAGCTTTATCTATGGAAAATGATTCCTGCCGTCCGGGAATGGAGGAAATTCCAATGAAAAACAAGACCAA
>CABQAA010000409.1 GCA_902461995.1 uncultured Oscillospiraceae bacterium
CAAGGAGATCGCTTCCCGGTCGGCGGGAGAGCCTGTCGGATATGCCCACCGCGACGATTTCTATGTGTTCGGGCTGGTGACCGGCGGAAGCTGCCGTGTCGGCATCGACTTCAGGGAGTATAGCCTTTCGGAGGGCGATGTCGTGGCTGTCCGGCCGGGACAGGTCCACCGCGTCGCGGATGCCGGCGATGCCGAGGCGCTGCTCCTCTTTGCGGACGCTGCGCTCGTCGATCCCCCGAATAAGCAGGTGCTCGCCGAATATGCGCTGTGTCCGGCGCCCTGCCGTACCGCCGGGGCGCAGCGGGACGAACTGGAACGGTTGTTTAAGATGATCCTCCGCAGGATGGACAGCCTGGAGAACGACGATTCGAAACGCATCGTGCGGTATCTGTCGGATGCGCTGATGGGGATGGTGACGGAGATCCTGCGGAGCGCGGTCGGCCGATTGCCCGGAAACCGGCGTCATGTGGAAATCGTGCTGGCATTCAGGGAACTGCTGGCGGAAGACGGCCGGATCGTCCGGAATCCGGCCCACTATGCGGCGGCGCTGCATATCTCCCCGGTCTATCTGAACGAGGTGGTGAAAAACGTGACCGGGGAGAGTGTCGGCAGGTACATCCGGAACGAAATCGTGCTGCGCGCGAAACGCATGCTGGTCTATACGACGCGCAACATCGGGGAGATAGCCTGCGAACTGGGTTTCGACGACTATGCCTATTTCACCCGCCTGTTCACGAAGCAGACCGGAATGAACCCCACCGCCTATCGGAAAAAATACCTCGAATAGTCCAATTCCCGCCTCGTGGCGTCCATTGTCCGTTTGCCCGGCAAGCCGTTATTTTGCAATCAAAAAAACGATGAACGAAAAACGGTTTGTATTCCTTGTGGATGCAGTATTGGCGCCTCTTTTTGCGCTGACGGTATATACGGGTTTGGAACTGCATGTCGCCGGGCACGGCGCGGACCATGAGGCATGGCACGACTGGGCGGTGTTCCACACGCTCGTCGGTCTGCTGTTTACGGTGTTCGGAGCCATACACGTCAGGGACCATTGGGGGTGGTATAGAGGGCTGTGGGCGAAAGGCCCGAAGGGCAGGAGCCGGATCGTATCGGCGCTGTCGGCCGTATGCGTTCCGCTGCTTGTTACGGCGGTGCTGTTATTGTGTTGCGTAGATGGGGCCAACACGCCGGTCGGGCTGTGCCATTACGCCGCGGGACTTGCCGCGGGAATCCTGGGAACACTGCATGTGCTGACGCGGGCCCGGCGTTTGTACGGCGGGCTGACGGCGCACGTCAGAACACGTAATAGATGAGTATTCCGGCCGCGGCCGAAAGGACGATCAGCAGGATGGGGTTGATCTTGCGCCACGATCCTACGAAGACTCCGCCGAACAGCACCCAGCTCCAGGCGTCGATGAAGTTCTGGTCGCCGGGGGCGTCGCTGTGGGGGAAGATCAGCAGCAGGGCCGCCGCGGCGATCATGCCGATCACCGCCGGGCGCATGCCCCGCATGGCCCCCTCGACCAGCCGGTTGTGCTGGAGTCGCATGAAGAAGCGCGCCACGAGGATCATCAGCGTGAGCGACGGCA
>CABQAA010000410.1 GCA_902461995.1 uncultured Oscillospiraceae bacterium
ATGGTTACTGGATTTTTCGATGGCGGAGAGTGTGGGATTCGAACCCACGTGCCCTTGCGGACAACCGCATTTCGAGTGCGGCTCGTTATGACCACTTCGATAACTCTCCCTCTATGTTCAGCCGCCGTTTTTCCCCGCCTTTTTCCGATAGAAAAGGGCTTTGGAAAGAACTGACGGAAAGAACAGCAAGCTTATTCAATTTTCGAACCGGGTAAAACCCGCATGGTTACACGGTTTCGGCTGGACGAAACGGACAGCTCCCCGCAGGATTTCGAGTCAGGCCCGTTATGACCACTTCGATACGCTTCCGTATTGGATGTTTTGTCTGAAACGACAGTTGTCATTATAGGGGATTGGGCCCCGTTTGTCAACCAAGGCTGCCATCTTCATCAGCCGTTTCTTATCCATTGGCCAATTCATTCTTGTCATATGCTCATAATTCTGTTATACTGGCCGATAAAGGAGGGAGCCCTATGCCTCGACCCTGTAAATGCCGCCGTATTTGTTCGGTCCCCCGTATTACCCGCTTTGACGCGGCGGGAGAACCGCATTCCGAGCCCGTCACCATCGGGCTGGACGAGCTGGAGGTACTGCGCCTATTGGACCGGGAGAACCTGTCCCAGCAACAGTGCGCCGCCCGGATGCAGGTCTCCCGCCCCACGGTGGCCCGTATGTATGAAAACGTGCGGAAAAAGCTGGCCGAAGCCCTGACGGAGGGGAAAAGCATCCACCTTGCCGGGGGCGATATCCAGGTTTGCACGGAACCTCGGCCGGAGTGCCGGGGAGTGCGGAATTGCTGTCACCGAAAAAAGCATTCGACCGTCATGGACAACAAAAGGAGGTAATAAGATGAATATCCTTATCCTCGGCGGCGTGGCCGCCGGCACCAAAACCGCCGCCAAGCTCAAACGCGAGGACCGGAGCCTGAACGTTACGATCCTGACCAAGGACAAGGACATTTCCTACGCTGGATGCGGCTTACCCTATTATGTGGGCGGCCTCATTGAGAACCGGGAGGAGCTGATTGTCAACACACCGGAATCCTATGCCGCGCTGACCGGCGTGGAGGTGCTCACCGGTCGGGAGGCCATATCCGTGGACAGCGAGGCCAAAACCGTCGTGGTCCGTTGTACGGACACTGGGGAAGAAGAAATCCATTCCTATGACCGGCTGGTGATCGCCACGGGTGCTTCTCCAGCGATTCCGCCCATTGAGGGCGTGGGGAAAGCGGGGGTCTACACCATGCGGACGCCTGCCGACGCCATCGGTATTCGCGATTACGTCAAGGAACATACCGTTCGGAACGCCGTGGTGGTGGGCGGCGGCTTTATCGGCCTGGAGGCTGCGGAGAATCTGCAGCGGCTGGGGCTTTCGGTTGTAGTGCTAGATGTTGCCGGACAGATCCTGCCGGGGGTGCTGGATTCGGAGATGGCAAACTATGTGCAGCGGCACCTAACCCGCCGGGGCATCCGCATCGTCACCGGCGCCAAAGCGGAGCAAATCCAGGGCCTGGACCGTGTTACCGGAATCAAAACCTCTGCCGGCCTTTTCCCGGCGGAACTGGTGATTCTGTC
>CABQAA010000411.1 GCA_902461995.1 uncultured Oscillospiraceae bacterium
CCGGCCGCAGATTTCGATGAGGCGGCGGCGAAATTCCTCCGCCTTTCCGAACCGGGTGTCAATCGTGGAGGCGTTGAAGGACTGAATGGGGGTAACCTCCATTCCCGCCTCCACAAGCCCTTTCATCTGTTTGAGAACCCTATCAAATGTACAGAATGAGCCGGACATGGCAAATCCGACCGAAAGCTGCGCCATCAGGAACCCTCCTTTATCATATTGAGTATCGTTTTCTTGATAATTGCCCCGGCTGTTTTCGGAGCCACCCGTCCGGGCAGAGAGAGCGCCCAGATCGTTTTGATCTGCAGCTCGGCCGCAGCGTTGAAATCTACGCCGCCCGGCCGGGACGCCAGATCGATGAGCAGGGTATCCTTTTCTATGCCCTTCAGGATCTCTTTGTTAAACAGCATAACGGGTACCGTGTTGAAGATCACGTCAAAATCGCCCGCTTTGGCTAGGAATTCCATCTCGACCGTGTCGCAGCCCTGGGATTTTGCCCAGGCGAGGTCCGCAAATTTGCGGGCCGCAACGGTGACACGGGCACCGAGCGAAACCAGTCGTTCGGACAGGGTGCGTCCCACCCGGCCGAATCCAGTAATCAAACATCTGGCTCCGTCGATCGTCACCGGAAGTTCTTCCATGGCCAGCTGGATAGCCCCCTCCGCCGTGGGAACGGCGTTCATCACGGCCAGTTCTTCCCGCTCCAGATAATCGGCGATCATCAGGCCGCGGCATTCCGCCTCCTTGCGAACCACATCAGAAATTTTTCCGCCCACGAGAAACTGATCCTGCGACAGGCCGTTGAGCACCTGGTCGAGCGGGATCCGCATCCGGGAAAACGGTGCGTTGACCGTTGTACCGTCGGTCGTCACCGGCAGAGGCAGAATCACGCAGTCTGCCAGAGGCACGGCCTGGGCCGGATTGGTACAGCCGGTCACGCAGGGCGGCAGGTCGGTGCTGTCGAAACCGGACGTGATCACCTTATACCCGTCCGCGGCCAGCAGTCCGGCTAAATAGGCGGAGCGCAGATCTCCCCCTATGACCGCGAAGGTGTCTATGTTGCGCATATCCCAAACCCTCCATTATGTAATCGTCCTATCCGGGTCTTACGTTCTATCCTATGAAGGTCGGGACGGTTGTGTGAGTCCGGAGAAAAACGAAATTTTCCCTATGGAGAGCCTGCCCGTACGGGGATGCGTCTGAAACGTTGCAGCGCATAGAACATACGTTTGACAGGGCGAATCAAACTCTGTATAATAGGAGGCAATGACCTCCTCAAAGAAGGTGATGGCATGCCTCTGCTCCGTTTTCAGAATCCTCTGGAACCGCCGGAGCTGCTCTGCAGCATGCGGGAGGACGCGCGTTTCGACGCCGCGTCCGCTTCCGATCCGGTGGCCGCCTGTCCGCCCGGATTCCTGTCCGGCCGGATCCAAACCAAGGCTCCCCCTCCGAAAGTGACCAAGGTGTTTCTCTCCAACCAGTGTTCTTTCAACTGCGCTTACTGCGGCTGCCGGGCGGGCAATCCGGACAAAACCCGCTACTGTGTC